>CAZIQE010000186.1:0-7981 GCA_964541385.1 uncultured Eubacteriales bacterium
CTGGGAGACTCTCAAAAAAGAGTGCCGAATTCGTCAACTCGACCCGAAGTTGTACATAGGTACTACGAGAGGGAGAGTTGGCGGATAGCAGAAAATTTCATTCAAAACTCGGCTACAGCCGAGTTTTTACCTTTAAAAAGAACAATCGAAAAAGAAGTGACTACCCATTTTATCCTTCAACAAAACAGGTAGCCACTTTATTATTCACTCATTTTCTGCGGTCGGTGCTTTTTTTGACAGTCTCCGGGGGGAACCTTTTGTAAAAGGTTCCCCCCGATTCCCCCTTCGAAAACTTTCAATTAAAAAACGCAAGGAATTTTTCCTTGCGTTTTTTGCTTAATTGTTGATACCGTGGCGGCAGGTGGGGCTGGTGGAGTCCAAAGCCTTGAAGGTATAGCCGTTGGCCTGCCCCCATTGCAACACCTCTTCCACGGCATTCACGCTGAATTTCTTGATATCGTGCTGTAAAACGATGGAAACGCTGTTGGCGGCGATCCCTCTTTTAATGTTGCGTGCCACCTCGGCGGAGGAGGTGGCGCCGCCGGCATCGTTGCTATCCACGTTCCAATCGAAATACCGATAGCCCTTGGCGGTCAGATCGGCGGCAAGCCGGGTCATAATGCCCGGATTGAAGGAGCTCACCAGATTGGAGCTTCCGCCGGGGAACCGGGTCAGCATCGGCTTGGTGCCGGTCTTTTGCTGAATGATATCCGACATTTTGTTCAGATCCGCATAAAAGGCCTCCTCGCTTGAATAGATCTGCTTATAATTATGGCAGGCGGTATGGATGGCAACGGCGTGCCCCTCCTGCGCCATCCGGGTAAATAAATCATTGTAGCCGGGCTGATTGTTGGTAACGAAGAAGGTCGCTTTGGCATTGTATTTCGCCAAAACGTCCAGAAGTCCGGCGGTATAGGGGCCGGGTCCGTCGTCAAAGGTGAGATAAACGGTCTTGCTCCCGGGCAGAACCGTTCCCGTTTCGGCAGGCGTTACGCTCTGGGGGCGAACCGCCGGCGCCCGCACCGTCACCTTTCGGGTGGCAGTTGCGGTATTGCCGCTACTGTCCTGAACGGTGTAGGTTCGGGTATATTCCCCGGTCTTCCCGGTGTCCACCTCCCCGGTAACGGTCACCTTTGCCGTCAGATCGCCGTCATAACCATCGGCGGCGGTGAATCCGGGCTCTTTAAATTCCTTGCCTCGGGTAACGCTCATCTCCGCTCCCCCCTGCAGGGTCAGAGCGGGGGCTTGGGTATCCACGATCTTCACCGTGCGGGTAGCGGTTGCGGTATGCCTGCCCCTTGAAGCCTTGTAAAGAACCGTATAGGTTCCCACTTTGCCGGGATCCACCGGGTTTTCAACATTCACTTCCAGAGCCTTGCCCTTTTTCATAAAGATTTCGCCCCGGTAAAAGGCTTCTGCGCCCGCATCGGCGTAGGCGCCGCCGTATTCCTGCGTGATCTCCGCTTCGCCCTTCACCGTTATATCGATGTGGAACTTATTCAGCCAAAGGAGCAGCATTGCCGCCCCCGCCAAAAGAACCACGCCCCCGGCAATCACCAAGGGGATCCAAATCTTCTTTTTCATACTTTTTCTCCTTCGATGATCGCCGCATAGAAGCGGGAAAGATCATACATATATTTTAAAGCCACCGGCAGAAATTCCGTTTCCAGATTTCTTAAGAAATTCTCGCTCTCCAGCGTGAATTTGCCCTTGTATCCGATCTCCTTCAGGGCTTGGAAGATGGGCACCATCGGCATTTTGCCGTGTCCGGGCATCGTGTGGGCATCGCTCACGTAATCGTTGTCGTGAATATGCAGGGTGGTGATGCGATCGCCCATCGCCCGGATCATTGCAACGGTGTCCTGCCCCACCAGAGCCGTATGCCCCAGATCCAGGCATCCGCCGAAATGGTTTTTGCCGTCGGCGTTCAGGGTGTCCAGATAGCGGTTAAATTCATTGGGGGTGCTGTTCACATCGTGATCGATGCATTTCCGCAAAGGATGCCGGTTCCACATATTCTCGGTGCAGACCTTGATGCCGTATTCCTCGCAAAGGGGCTTGAAATGCGCATAATAGTCCATATTCGTTTGAAAAATGGTCTCCGGATCCTCCCGGTAGGGCTTTCCGCCGAAGGGCTCCGGATGATGCTGGGGATGAACCACGATCTCCTCGCAGCCCATAATTCCGGCGGCCTCCACCGAACGGTAAACAACGGGGATAATGTCGTTTTCGTGCGCCAGCTCCTTCCAGGGGAAGCGGAAGGGTGCGTGGGCTTGCAGAATGGGGATCCCCGCCTTTTCGGCGGCTTCCCGCACCCGCTTGGCCTCGTCTTTATAGTTTTCCTCCCCCCAGCGTTCCTCGTTAAAACCCCAAACGAAGGAGTAATCCGCCGCATCAAAGCCGGCGTCCTTCAATAATTTGAAACTTTCCTCATCGGAAATGCCGCGTCTCGCTAATTCGGAGGTGGTGTTGCAGATTTTCATCGTTTATAACCTCTTAATCCAATCGATCTTTCTTCTTTTTTAAAATAATGGCAATGATCGCCGCCGTCCCGCCGCCTAAAGCGATGGCAGCGGCAACCCAGACGATCCAGAAGGGGAAGCCGTTTTCGGCTTTCGGCGTAACGCTTCCGGCGGGGTCATTGGGGGTAACGGTTCTATTGCCGTTTTCATCCTTTTCGATCGTAACGGAGCCCACCGGCTTTCCGTTCTGATCGTAAAGAGGTGCCTGGGCGGAACCGCCGTTTTCCGGCTCCTCGTATTCGGTTTTGTAAACGGTGGCGTTCCCCTCGGGATCCATCACCATAATTTCCTTGTCCGTCACCGTCCAGCTGCCGTTGGGCAGGGGTTTCATCGGCGTTACCGTGAGGGTGCCGTTCTCGTCCTTTTCAATTACAACGGTACCCGCCTGGGTCTGATCCTCGCCGAAAATCGGGGTCGTCACGGTCTCGCCCTTTTCCGGCTCCCGATAATCGGGAGCGGTTTCAAATTCCGTTTTGTTGCCGCTTGCGTCCTCAACGGTCACCTGATCGTCAACGATTTCCCAGCTGCCCTCCGGCAGAGCGGGCTTTTCATCGGGCTTGGCGGCGGGGGGATTTTCTGCGGGAGCGGCTCCGATGCGGATCGTGCCCACCTTCAGAGTCGGCTCCAATTTCTCCAAGTCCGCCGAATAGAATTCAGAATACGCCAATTGGATCAAATCCTTTCCGGCGGGATCGGCCTTTAATTTGAAGGTGATGGAGAAGAGATCGGAATTTCCTTCAAAAACCGTGCCGGCATCGGCGGCAAGGGCAGAGAATGCGGGCTTATTTTCATAATTGGCGTTGGGATTGAGGATAAAAATGCCCCGGGTATTCAACTGCTTATGCTCCACGTATTCCAAAATTCCGGTATCGTAGGTAAAAAACACCCGGAAGGAGGAGCAGGCGGGCGCATTTTCCACCCGGGCGGTCAGGGTCACCGTTTCTCCCACCCCGGCGGCAACGCCGTCGGTTAAGCAAAAGACCATTCCGTCGGGTGCCGCCAGAGCGGCGGGGGTCAGCATCAAAAGGATCAGGATGGCGGAAATCAATTTTTTCATCGGATGAAGTTCCTTTCATATGGCGAATTGGTTATGGTAATCGCCTTGCAATTATTATATCATTTAGGTTATAATGAAGTCAATAGAATATGTTTTGTAAAAAAGTGCGGTTTTTGTCTTTTCGCTGTTGACAAAAGCCGTTCTTTTTTGTATTATTAGAATGTATTTTTTAACAAAGTGTAAATAGGAGTATCGATAAACCGGTGAAAGCATTGGAAGAGCGGATTTTAAAAGACGGCGAGGTTCTGCCCGGCCACGTTTTAAAGGTGGGCAGCTTCTTAAATCAGCAGATGGACGTGCCGTTTGTGATGAAAATGGGGGAGGAGATCGCCCGGCTTTTTGCGAAAGAGGGGGTCACCAAGGTGGTCACCGTGGAAGCCTCCGGCATCGCCATCGCCTTTGCGGCGGCCGCCGCAATGAAGCTGCCGATGGTTTTTGCCAAAAAGCATCAAACCAGTAATCTGGGCGGGGCGGTCTATCATGCTTCGGTTCATTCCTATACCCATAATAAGGATTATGAGATCGTGATCGCCCGGGAATATATCCGGCCCGGGGAAAAGCTTTTGATCGTGGATGATTTTTTGGCAAAC
This sequence comes from uncultured Eubacteriales bacterium, assembly GCA_964541385.1. Lineage (GTDB taxonomy): Bacteria > Bacillota > Clostridia > Oscillospirales > QAKW01 > QAKW01. Next base: position 4,170 of record CAZIQE010000186.1, read on the forward strand.
GGCTGCGCCCTGCGGGGCTTGATCGGAATTGCCGAACAGGCCGGGGCAGAGGTAGTCGGTCTGGTAACTGCCGTTGAAAAGGGATTTCAGGGCGGCGGCGATGCTCTGCGCAGGGAAGGCTATCGGGTTGAGGCATTGGCTCTTATCGATTCGATGAGCGATGATAGCATCACCTTCCGTTAAAAGAAGTATGTAATTTTATTTACATAAAAAAATTTTTTGGAGGAAATTGAACAATGAAAAGACTGCTTGCTGTGATCTTGGCTGTTCTGATGCTGTTTACAATGGCATCCTGCGGCAGCAAGGGCGGCGCCAAAGATGAATTGAAGGTTGGCTTCATCTTCCTGCATGATGAACAATCCACCTACGATAAGAACTTCATCGACGCTGCTGTTGCCGCTTGCAAGAAGATGGGCGTTGAGATGGTTCAGAAAACCCAGATCCCCGAGTCCAACAAATGCTATGATGCTGCTGTTGAGCTGATTGAAACCGATGGCTGCGATATCATCTTCGCAGATAGCTTCGGTCATGAAAACTTCCTGATCAAAGCCGCTCAGGAATATCCCGACGTGGAATTCTGCCATGCAACCGGTACCCAGGCGCATACCGTCGGTTTGAAGAACTTCCATAACGCTTTCGCTCATATCTATCAGGGTCGTTACCTGGCAGGTGTTGTTGCCGGTATGAAGCTGAACGAGATGATCGAAGCCGGCAAGGTCACCGCTGATAAAGCTAAAATGGGCTACGTTGGTGCTTTCACCTTCGCTGAAGTAATGTCCGGCTACACCTCATTCTATCTGGGCGCAAAATCCGTTTGCCCCACCGTTACCATGGACGTGAAATTCACCGGCTCCTGGTATGACGAACAGAAGGAAAAAGAAGCCGCTCAGGCTCTGATCGCCGGCGGTTGCGTTCTCCTCAGCCAGCATGCGGACTCTATGGGCGCTCCCACCGCTTGCGAAACCGCAGGGGTTCCCAACGTTTCCTATAACGGCTCCACCGCAGCCGCTTGCCCCGAAACCTTCCTGATCTCTTCCCGCATCAACTGGGCTCCCTACTTTGAGTATATGATCACCCAGGTGAAGGATGGCAAAGCCATCGATACCGACTGGGCAGGTACTCTGGAGAACGGCGCAGTTACTTATACCGAGCTGGGCAAAAACGTTGCCGCCGGTACTGCCGATAAGATTGCCGAAGTGGAAAAAGGTCTGAAGGACGGCACGATCAACGTATTCGATACCGCAAACTTCACCGTTGGCGGTAAGAAGGTTGATTCTTATAAGGCAGACGTGAATACCGATGAAAAATTCGAAAAGGATACCGAGGTTGTTGCCAACGGCATCTTTGAAGAATCCAAATATCGTTCTGCTCCCTATTTCGATGCAGAAATCGACGGTATCACCCTTTTGGACCGTAACTACGGTTAATCATTAACACCGATCTTAGGCGGGGCCTCACGCCCCGCCTAAATTGGTTCCTGTAATTTTGAAGCAGGTGCCCCGGAGGAGCCTTGTGGCATCTGCTTGAGCATTATAGATTATAAATAAGGAGGATTTCTCTGGTGGGAGAAAAAAAGGCAGCGATCGAGCTGAAGAACATAACCAAGACCTTCGGGAGCGTGGTGGCCAATAAGAACGTGAATCTGGTTGCCTACCGGGGGGAGATCCTATCGATCCTGGGGGAAAACGGCAGCGGGAAAACCACGCTGATGAATATGATCGCCGGCATCTATTTCCCCGATGAGGGGCAGATCTTCATCGACGGTGAAGAAGCCGTGATCGCTTCTCCCCGGGATGCCTTTGATTATCAGATCGGAATGATCCATCAGCATTTTAAGCTGGTGAACGTGTTCAGCGCAACCGAAAATATCGTGTTGGGTCTGGAGGAGAAGGGTCGCTATAACCTGAAGGCGGCGGAAGCCCGGGTGGCTGCCATCTGTGCGCAATACGGCTTTGAGCTGGATCCCAAAAAGAAAATCTATACCATGGCGGTTTCCGAAAAGCAGACGGTGGAGATCATTAAGGTGCTTTATCGGGGCGCAGAGATTCTGATTCTGGATGAACCAACGGCGGTGCTCACGCCGCAGGAAACGCAGAAGCTTTTTGCGGTTCTGCGCCGTATGCGGGACGACGGAAAGGCCATTATCATCATCACCCATAAGCTCCATGAGGTGCTCTCCCTTTCCGACCGGGTAGCCGTTTTAAGAAAAGGCGAATACGTGGGAACGGTGAACACGAATGAAACCAACGAAGCGGAGCTCACCGAAATGATGGTGGGGAAAAAGATTTCTCTGAATATCGACCGAAGCGAGCCCAAGGATCCTCAGCCTCGCTTGGAGGTGCATCACGTGAACTGCTCCAATCGGGAGGGAACCCTGGTGCTGGACGACGTTTCCTTCACGGCGAACGCCGGGGAGATTCTGGGCATTGCCGGCATTGCCGGAAGCGGTCAGCGGGAGCTTCTGGAGGTGATCGCCGGTCTGCAAAAAACCGATAGCGGTGCGGTTCTTTATCATAATCCCAAAACCGGGAACGTGGATCTCCTGCAGGGCAAAACCCCCATGCAGATCCGGGAGCTGGGCGTGCGCCTTTCCTTTGTGCCGGAGGATCGGCTGGGAATGGGCTTGGTCGGCAATATGGATATCACGGATAATATTATGCTTCGCAGCTACCGAAAGGGTAAATCCGCCTTTTTGGAGCGGAAGGGTCCGAAGGATCTGGCGGAGCAGATCATTGATGAACTGGAGGTGGTAACACCCGGCACCTCCACGCCGGTGCGCCGTCTTTCCGGCGGAAATGTGCAAAAGGTTCTGGTCGGGCGTGAGATCGCCGCCACTCCAACGGTGCTGATGGCGGCTTATCCGGTGCGGGGCTTGGATATCAACTCCTCCTATACGATTTATAACCTGCTCAATCAGCAAAAAGAAAAGGGCGTTGCGGTGATTTTCGTGGGCGAAGATCTGGACGTTCTTCTGGAGCTGTGCGACCGTATTTTGGTGATCGGCGGCGGTAAGGTGACCGGAGTTGTAGACGGGCGCACCGCCACCAAGGAGCAGGTGGGTCTATTGATGACGAAAACGGAAGGGGGAGAGCAGGCGTGATTCAAAAAAACAAAAAACACCATGAACCGCTGATCCATATTGTGAAGCGGGACGATATTGCCGGTTGGAAGGCATGGGTCATCCGGGCGGCTGCCATCGTTTTGGGCGTTATGCTGATCGGCGTGATTTCCGCACTTCTGACCGGGAACAGCTTCTTTTCGGTTTACGATATTATGTTCCGGGGCGTTTTCGGCAGGATCTTTGAGGGCAAAACCAATATGCTCTGGAAATTCGGTCAGGATACGGTGATCCTGCTCTGCCTGGGTCTGGCGGTTGCGCCGGCGTTTAAAATGAAATTCTGGAACTGCGGTGCCGAAGGGCAGGCATTGATCGGCGGTCTGGCGGCGATGTTTTGTATGATCCAATTCGGCGGGAAGATCCCCGAAGGGCTTCTGGTTCCCATCGTGATCGCCGCCAGTATCATTGCCGGTGCGATCTGGGGAATGATCCCCGCCATCTTTAAGGCTCGCTGGAATACCAACGAAACCCTGTTCACCCTGATGATGAACTACGTGGCAACCCAGCTGATCGCCTACTACGTGTATATCGTGGGCGGCGGTTCCAACGTGATCGCTCCGGTTTCCACCGGTGCATTGCCGGTGATCGGCAATATGCAGTATCTTTTGAATATTCTGATCGTTGTCGCATTGACCGTGGCGATGTTCGTTTATCTGAAATACAGTAAACACGGCTATGAGATCACCGTTGTGGG
>CAZIQE010000187.1:0-4089 GCA_964541385.1 uncultured Eubacteriales bacterium
TAGTCGCCGCCGTAGGCGAACGCCAATGCCATATAAACGGCTTCCTCAACAGTCAGGTCTGCGGCAGAGGTATAAAGGGATTGGAGATCTGCCATAATCGGCTCGCCCAGAGCCGCCAGCCCGAAACAGGCGATCAGATGATCCGTTTCGGAGGCACGCCGGTCATTCAAATAATATTGAAACTGCTGAATCAATTCCTCCCTCCGGCACCCTTTCGGCATTGCGGCGGCCACCTTGGCAGACAGGCGCAGATCGTCGTATTCGGATTCGGCATACAGTTTCAAGCCGCCCCCGCTATAATAAGGCTGCAGAAACACGAGGTTCAGATTTTTCTGATCCATCCAGGCTCCGGTAACAAAATAATGCTCCGCAAGATACGCCCCCAACGCCTGATCGATCCTTTCGCCATCATTCGCCGCCAGCGCATTCATCACTTTTTGCCGAAAGCTGAGTGCACGGTCTGAAACCGTCAGCAGAACGTTCCCCTGCGCCGGTTCAAGAGCCAGAGAAACGCCGGCTTGCAGATCCTCTTTTTGGTTGATCCGGATCAAATTCCGGGTTTTGGCAACTTGGAAGGAGCGAATCACGTTATCCTGATAGACGCCGCTTTCGCTTTTCACATAGAGGGTATATACCCCTTCATCCAAGGTGCCGAAGTTCAGATATCCATACTGCGATTTCAGAGCAGAGGTTTTTTCCGTTTTGATTTTATTCCCGTCCTGATCCGTTAGACCCACGGTATACCGGCAAACCGCATCCTCTGCGATTGCCCGCCCGTCGGTTTTAAGGGCGACTGTGCAGTCGTCGGAGGTTTTCAGCGTTTCGCCCACCACAACGGACGTTTCAAATTCCGTGCCGGAAGCCATATCGTAAACCGTGCATCCGCCCTGCACGTCATCTGTAAACGCCTTTATGACCGCCTTCCATTCCGCAGGATGCTCCGGCAGCTTAAAGGTAAATGTTGCCTTCCCCTTACGGTTCGTTTCGATCACATCCCAATAGGGGCTGGTTTCAAAGCGGCAACGGGTATCTCCGCCGCCGTATTCTTCGCCGGCTCCCTCATCGGAGCCGAAGTATTCCGAAGCAAAATGACGGTAGGAAGACGTTGCAAAAACCTCGCCGGAAGTTTTGCGGTCATAAAACGCATAGAGGGGATCTTCGGCATTATGGTTCGTCAGATAAAGCGCACGATCCAATATGCTGACACAAACCACCGCAGAAACCGGCTTTCCGTTTACATCGGTCACCTGAACCGAAGCCGACACTTCATCACCGGGCTCATATGCTGTTTTTTCACATTCCACCGCAATCTGAAGTTTTGAGCGATCCAAGTCATAGAAAATCCATTCTGCGCCCAGATCATAAATATGCTCCCCATCAAAATAGGCGCCGTAAACCGTTATTTCAGGGGCATATTCTTCTTTAAATGCGATTCTCATTTCCGGCGTGGAGCCATAGTAATGATCCAGTATTTCTCCCGCCACAACGGTATAAAACACGCTTCCCTCGGAAATTGCTTCTCCGTTTTTACTGCTGCAAACCGCTAATTGAGCGGAATCCCCGATCTCAACCGTTTGTTCCTCCGCTTCCGCATAGTAGACTCCGCATCCGAAATTTTCCCGGATCGATCCCTCCTCATACAGCTCGCATTGAACCGCACTTTCCGTTTCGGTTTCCGGCGTTCTTAAAACGGCATAATAGCGTTCATCCTCGTTCGATGATTCCTTGAATTCCCAGTTGATGAGCCCATTAACACTCGTAAGCTCAACCGTTTCCTCCACGGTATCCACTTCCGTATAGCTCCAGGTATCATATGCTTTTTTGCTGATGGGATCATACGACTTGCCGGAGCGTTTCTTTTGATAAGTGACCCGATGGATCTCTGCCGAAATTTTAACGTCCGCCGGAGCCCCAACGTATCCGTCTTCCTCATATATGCCTCGGTAAAGCGCATCCGGATGCAGGTTTTCAAAAGACTGCCGGTCAAAGGAATTCACGTTTACTTTCAGCGAACCATCCGAAAAGGAAGTTTTCAAAAGATGATCGCCGTTGAAAACAACAAATTGCGCCGAGCCGAACGAAGAATAGCCCTGCTCCTCCTCTACGCTGCAGGAGAGGAAACGAATCTGCGGCGTATTCTCGGCGAAGGGGATCGCATCCGATTCGGGCTCGATCGGGATCATTGCAGTTATATAGCCGTTTTGATCGGTCACGCCGCTGATATCGCCGGTTACCGAAACGCCGGAGGCAGGCATTCCGTCCGGATAGGTGACCGCAACGGAAACCTCGGCGGTTTCCCCTTCCCGATAGGTATTGCGGTCTGTGGTAACGGATAAAATGAACGACGGCAGATCATAATCGGCAATGCCGACCCAAACGTGATCCATTTCAACACCGTTGATCCACAGGGAGATCCTGCCTTCGCTTAATACGGTTCGTTCAATCGGCAGATCGGCGGAAAAGGAGCCGTTTTTATTCAATTCAACCGTCACGTCTTCCGAAAAATCGGATTTCAACGTGATTTCATCCGGGATGTCGGCGTTATTCTTTCGGGGCAATACCATCCCGAATACCCCGATCGTATCCGTTGTTTTATAAAGAGAGCTGCTTGTGGTGAGATAGGTATAATACGCTCTTTGTTTCGATAGATCCTTGTTCGGCTCCTTTCCGTTCACCGGGATCACATAGGGGATTTCACCGTTTTCAATCGCCAGAAACCGTGTTTTTTCTTCTTGGGAGGATCCGGTGAAGGAAGCAAAGCCCCGGCGATTCGTTTTTGTTTTCTTTTTGCCGTCCAGATAAATTTCCGCTCCCTCCACGGCTTTTCCCGTTATGGAATCGTTGACCCAGGCGGTATAGGAGCCGTTCGCCGAGACGGTATAGACCGCCAGATCGGTGCTTTGAAGCAATTGGTATACCTTTCGGTTCTCCAAAACCAGTTCGGCGAAATAATAGCCCTGCGGCAGAGGCTCCGGATAGTGAATAAACGCCGTTTTGCCGTTATCGTTATATTGATCCGCCATGATGGGGGCTGCATTAAATTCCGATACTGCCGCATCGGCGATCTCCATAATATCGGCGGAAACTGCGCCGCTTCGCACATATTTTTGATAAGCATCGATATAGGAATCGGCGTTTTTCAGGCGATAAACCCTGCCGGACGCCTTCTTCGGCTTGAACCCATCGTATGCGATCGCCGCAATGGGGCATTCATCCACCAAAAAGGTATCCGCCACTTCGTTTTGACGATACACCATATAGGCATAATTCCCTTTGGCCTCGGTTTGGAAGGAAAATGAAAACGGCTCCTTCAATTCCGCCCCGCCGGGACCCTTTAGAGCGGGATCGACCGTGACCGTATACAGGGTGGCGGGAGCCATCGCCTGCTTCGGCAGAAAAGCCCAGGTGCGCCCGAAGTGTTCAAAGCTGCCCTCCACCGCCGGCTCGATCTTGAAGGCGGATTCAAAATTCTCAACCGCCGCATGGGAAAAGGTGATCTCGATAGCGGATTCCAAGCCCACGTCTTGAGTATTCTGCGGCGCAGCGTCGGTTACCGAAAACGGCGTTTCGGTTTGAAATGCCCAGCTGTATACCACGTTTTCGTTATAGACCGCCAGAACATTATAGAGCGTATTTTCTTCCCAGTTCCCCGGAAGCTCCATTTTGTATTTACAGTTTCCGGTTCTCTTGATCTTAAAATCACGCTCCGGCGAAATTGCAAGCCGTGCCTTTAATTCTTCGGGCGTTACCTCCTCGGTGGTGGTGATATTCAGATCGGAGGTGACCCGCATACCCAGATCCGAACGGTCGTTGGCAACGATCGATTCGATAATATTAACGGAGCCCTCCACCGTGATCTTGGGCTTCTCCGCCGGGTGCATCGACAGAATCAAAGCAACGCCCGCAACAGCCAAAAGCGTTAGCAAAGAGCCGCCGATCGCCAATAAGCGTATCGCAAAAAAACGTTTTTTGCCGATCCGTTTTTGAACCCGATTCTGATCCGGGAAGGATGCTTCTTTATTTAAAGTTAATAATTCTTTAAACGTCATTTCAACGCTCCTTCATCAGAGATATTCATCCAATATGTTT
>CAZIQE010000188.1:0-3372 GCA_964541385.1 uncultured Eubacteriales bacterium
ATCCGCACCGATGAAGAATCCATTCTGAAGAAAAGCGGGCTGACTCTGCATGAGGCCGATCTTTTCACGCTGACCGAATCAGACGGCGTGCTCACCGCCGCCGTGACCCGTGCTTTCCCTGTTTATATCACGGCAGACGGACAAACCGTTACGGCGATGATGACCGGCGGAACGGTTGCAGAGGCTCTGGAGCTGGCGGGTATTACAATGGATCAGGATGATCTCATCAGCGTTGATCGGGCGACGACCGTTTTCAACGGGCAGACCGTTACCGTCGACCGTGTGATGAGCGAAACCTTAAAAGAAACGGTTTCCGTTGACTACGACACGGTAAAAGAAAAGACCAACGAGCTTTACGTGGGCGAGACCCAAGTGAAGCAGGAGGGCGAAGAAGGCGAAAAGATCAACACCTATTCCGTTACCTACACCAACGGCGAAGAAACGGATCGGGAGCTGATCGACGTTGAAATCACCAAGGAGCCGGTGGATAAGATCCTTTTGGTGGGCACCAAGGTGAAATCCTCCTTCAAGACCACCTCCTCGACCCCCACAAGCTACGTGAAACGCATTGCCATGACCGCCACCGCCTATAAAGCAGGCGGAACAACCGCAAGCGGGATGCCCGCCCGGGTGGGCGTTGTTTCCGTGGATCCCCGGGTCATCCCCCTGGGAACCAGAGTTTACGTGGAGAGCGAGGACGGTCAGTTTATCTACGGAACAGCCGTTGCCGCCGATATCGGCAGCGCCATTAAAGGCAATAAGATCGATCTTTGCCTGGCGTCCTCCGCCGAGTGCCGCCGATTCGGCAGACGCACGGTGAACGTCTATATTTTAGGATAAAAACAGAAAGAAAAAATCCCGTAATGCTGACGCATTACGGGATTTTTTTCATTATTATTATTCTTCAATCGCCTCGGCGGGACAAGCAGAAGCGCAAGCGCCGCAATCGATGCACTCATCGGGGTTGATAACGTATTTATCTTCACCGGCAGAGATCGCACCCACAGGGCATTCACCTTCACAAGTACCGCAATTCAAGCAAGCATCGGTAATAACGTGAGCCATCCTAAAGCACCTCCTTGTTATAATTAATGATATACTATCACACAAGATTCGGCATTTCAAGACTTTTTTTGAAAAAATTATTCGGTGGGAACCTTTTCCTGTTTATTTTTGTTTTCCGACTCCTGCCGGTTCAACCGTTTCAAGTCTTCCGCCGGGAACGTTTCAAAGGAAACGTTCCCTTCTTCGTTTGTGAATTTCACCTTGACTTTGCCGGTCAGGGGGGCGGTTTCCGCCACGATTCCTTTCCCGCCGGGCGTTACGATCTGGCTCCCGACCCGGGGCATTTTCTTATTGAGCTCTTCATAGGTGGACTGCTCATAATTCAGGCAGCACATCAAAATGCCGCAAACGCCGCTGATCTTAACGGGATTCAACGGCAGCCCCTGATCCTTTGCGCTTTTGATGCTGACCCGGCTGAAATCGCTTAAAAACTGGCTGCAGCAAAGCGGCCGACCGCACATTCCGATCCCGCCCATCATTTTGCATTCATCCCGCACGCCGATCTGGCGCAATTCGATCCGGGTTTTGAAAACAGAAGCCAGATCCTTCACCAGTTCCCGGAAATCCACCCGACCCTCGGCGGTGAAGAAAAAGAGGATCTTACTGCCATCGAAGGTATACTCCACGTCCACCAGGCTCATCTCCAGCTTATGCTTCCGCACTTTTTCCCGGAAAACCTCGGCGGCTCGTTTTTCCTTGGCACGGTTCTTTTCCATCTGCCGATGGTCGGCGGCATCTGCCACCCGCAAGACCGGCTTCAAGGGCTGAACCACATCGTCGTCCGCCACGGCACGAGGCGCCAGAACCACCTCGCCGCACTCGGTGCCCCGGGCGGTTTCCACAACGCAATAGTCCCCTGCCTTCAATTCCAGGCTATGGGGATCAAAATAATAAGTTTTTCCGTTTTCCTTGAAACGGATTCCAACGATCTTTGTCAATGAACTAACTCTCCCATTTCTGCTATAAAGCAGGTTTTCACTAAATTTTCGTTTCCGTAATTAAAAAGCATCTCTTTACTGTTTTTCGCCAATGCGGCGATTTTGTATAGCTGCTCCAGCTTCATTCTACCTAAAAAAGGCTTGATTTGCAAGATACTTTCCGAAAAAACAATATTTTCCGGGTCGCTGCCGGTTTTATAGAGCAGAAAATCCCGGGCAAGGCGGGAAAAACTATCCAAAAACGCCGAAAAATCGCCCTTCGGCAACGAAGAAAGGAGCTGATCCGCCTCCAGTTTTTTATTGCGGCAAAGCCGCCCTAAAAAACGCACGCCCATCTCGCCGTATTGCAATAAGGTTCCGCCCGCCAGATATTCCTCTGCCTTGCCGAGATTCCCCTCTGCCGCCCGCAGCAATGAGATCGGGTTTTCCGCCTCCGGATGGCGCTCCCGCAGGAATTCCAAGCCCTCTCTTTCCCCCACCGGCTGCATTTCCCAGACGGTGCAGCGGGAACGAACCGTTGGCAAAAGCACCTCACGGTTTGCTGCAAGCAGAATAAAAACAGCGTGGGAGGGCGGCTCCTCCAGCACCTTTAAAACGGCATTTTGACCTTTTTCGTTCAATAATTCGCATTGGCTGATGATCATCACCTTTTTGGGTGCCTCATTGGGCGCCACAAACGCTTCCCGCCGAAATTCCCGCACCGCATCCACCGGGATCAGATTTTTGCCCTCCTCCGGCTTCAGCCATACCACGTCGGGATGCTCATCCCGAAGAGCCTTTCCCCCGGGATCCCCGGTGATCGCCTTCGCCATCAGCCGAGCCAACGTTTTCTTCCCCATACCGGGCTCGCCGCAAATAAGATAGGCATGGGCACGGAGACCCTTTTGCAATTCCCGGTTAATGGCTTCATTTCCAAGCAGCTTATTCATAGATCCGCTCCACAGATGCATCCGCCTTCAGGGGCGGAACGGGCAAGGTGACCCAATCCCCCACCCTGCAGGGAATATCGGTCACATCGAAAAAGGAATGGGTGGTGGCGGGGCGACCCAGCATTCTGATCCGCTTGCCGTTGACCGTTCCGTAATACTTCGGTTTTTTGAAGATCAGTTTGATATCGTTATAAAGATAGCGCAGAAGATCGATCGGGCGAAACAGCGTGCTCTCCGTTGTGCGGAGTACGCCGTCGGCGGTTCCGGCACCCACGATGGCAACTTTGGTGGTCTTTTTGATTTTACAAACGCCGCCATAGCCCAGATTATCGCCCTTCTGCAACGTGCGAACCGCCAGAATCTCGCCTTCAAAACGACCCACGGGCGTTAGGTTCAACTCGCTCTTCATCGGCAGGCGACCGGTTAAGGAGGAGCCGATC
>CAZIQE010000189.1:0-1997 GCA_964541385.1 uncultured Eubacteriales bacterium
GCGGCGCAACTGGATCCCACGGTAGAGGAGATCAGCGAGATCAAAACCGCCGTCAGCGAGGCGGTGACGAACAGCATCGTGCACGGCTATGGGGACAAGCTGGGGATCATCACCCTCTCCGGCCGGCTTTATGAAAACGGCAGGCTGATACTTACCATCAAGGACAAAGGAAAAGGCATCGAGGATATCGACCGTGCGATGGAGCCGCTATTCACCACCGGCAATGCGGAGGAGCGGAGCGGAATGGGCTTTACCATTATGGAAACGTTTATGGACAAGGTGCGGGTGCGCTCTAAACCGGGAGAAGGCACCACCGTGACCTTCACCAAGCAGATCAGCCGAAAGGAATAAGAAGATGCCCACTGCAACAGACCGGATGGTGGAGGAAAATCTGGGGCTGGTTCGGATGGTTGCCAACCGATACCGGGGCTTCGGCGTGGATGAAGAGGATCTTTTTCAGATCGGATCGGTGGGGCTCATCAAGGCCGCCCGGGATTTTGACGAGAGCCGGGAGCTGCGTTTTTCCACCTATGCCGTTGCCAAGATCGTTGGCGAGATCAAAACCTATCTGCGGGATAACGGCAGTATCAAAATTTCCCGAAAGCATAAAGAGGATAAGTTTCATATTGACCGGGAAACCCGGCGGTTGAATCAGAAGCTGGGGCGGGAGCCCCGCATCTCGGAGCTTGCCGAAGCCACCGGGCTCACCGAAGAAGAAATCCTCACCGCCACCGAGGCCACACGCCCCCTGCTTTCGCTGGATCTGCCGCCGGAGGAGGGCGGCGTGGTGCCCAGAGCGGAATCGCCGGAGGAAAAAGCTTTGGATCGGGTTCTGATCCGGGAAATGCTGGAGCATCTTCCGCCCTTGGAGCAGCAATTGATCCGCCTGCGCTATTTTCGGGAACTGACCCAGAGCGCCACCGCCTCTGTTCTGGGGCTTTCCCAGGTGGCGGTTTCCCGAATGGAACGAAAGATCCTGCAACAGTTAAAGGAAAAATACGGATGAGCCGATCAGCGAAAAAAATTTGCGATCCATTTGGATCGCAATTTTTATTCCGCAAAGTTTTCCCGTTTGCAACGCTCCCGGTATTCCTTGGGGCTGATGCCCACCCGGCTTTTGAAGATCCGGGAAAAACAATAGATATTGGTATAACCCACGGCGGTGCAGACCTGGGAAACGTTGAGGTCTTCCTCTTCAAACATTTTTTTGGCACGCTGGATCCGGTAGTCGATGATATAATTCTGGGTACTTTTATTCTTATAGGTTTTAAACAGCCGGGAAAGATAACTGCGTTCGATCCCCAGCATATTGGCGATATTTTCCACACTTAAATTCTGGTTATAATTTTCTTTTATGTATTCCACAGCCCGGGTCATATAAAAATTCTTGGCGGGAATCTTTTTCGCCACCAGACTTTCTTCCAGCGTTTCCATCAAACTGCAAAAGCAACCGGAGATGGCAAACTGATTCTGATACTTTTTATCACATTCCACAAAGAGATCATACGCCGCATCCATTGCCTTATGCGGCGAGGAAAAATTCACCACCGGCATCTGGGGGGTGATGCCCAGCCGTTCGATGAATTTTTCAACGCCGGTGCCGCAAAGCTCGATGCCGATATAGTTCCACGGTTCCAGGCTATCCGCTTTCCAGGTAACGGCCTTATCCGGGAATAGAATAAACGCCTGTCCTGCCGCCAGATTCAACCGACGGCTTCCCAGATCCAATGTTCCCCGCCCTGCTTCGATCACGTTGATGACGTATCGCCGGGGCACCACCGGCCCAAAGGACTCGGAGGGATTATAGCGATGGCAACAGCAAAAGCTCATACGAAGATCCGGAAAATAGTTATCGTCGAAAGAGAAATGTTCTTCCCGCACCAGGTATTTTTCCATAACGTCAACCTCATCAAAACAAATAAAACTACACAAAATCGGGACTGTTTTTATAATATCACATATTGTTTAAAAAAGCAACATAAAATTAAAGAATTTTC
>CAZIQE010000190.1:0-4381 GCA_964541385.1 uncultured Eubacteriales bacterium
ATCCAGATTCTTCAGTATTTTCAGCATCCGTTGCTCCTTCGATCGGCAAGGCAATGCCGATCTCTTCTTCGCATTGATATACCGCTTCCAAAACAAAAGCCTCATCCGTTGAGCGTTCCGAAAGCTTCCGGTTCAGAATTTTCACGCCGTATAAGGCATCCTGCTCATAAAAACCCAAACGGGCATAGGCTCTTTTTTGCGCCTCCTCCGGCGTTCGGGTTATGGGGATTTCTTCAATCTCATCGTAGCGTTCGCAGGAGATTCGAATCGGCAATGCAAGAGAACCGAAGGTGACGGAATGCTCCCGGAATACGGTATCATAATTATTATAGTCTATTTTACGGCTAAAATAAAGAGGAATTCGAAAGTTCCCCAAAAAAAGTGCAAATTTTTTTCTGTTTTTCCCCGTTTTTCGGCGTTGAATTTCCTGATACGGGATCTTAATTTGCGTTTTCCGGTTCGTTTCCGCCCGGCAGGTTGCCAAACAATGGGAAAGGCGGCGGATCCCATAGGAATCCGTCCAATCGCCCGTTACCAGAAGATCGCCCGCCAAAACCGGCTGACCTGCGGCAACGCAAGGGGTTCCGTCATAAGCGTTAATCGAGCGGATGATCCCCTCCCGTTGCGCATAAACGTTCGTTGGGATCGATCGATCCACCATTTTCGGCGGAACGCCCTGCTCCCGCACCTCCACGTAGGCGGTAGTCCCACGGATATTGATGGACATCCAGGATATTTTATCGTTGCCGATGAGATACCGGTTTTCCATCCGGTTCACGTCGATCTGGCGTGAACACCCCACCGAAAGACCGAATTGCTTCAGATCTTCAGTGATCTGCGTAACGGAAATCGTTTTGCATCCCTTCACCTCGATCTTCCAGATAAAGCAGGAGCTATAGTAAACCAGCCATAAAAAAAGAAAAAGACCGATCAATAAGCCCCAGCGCTTTTTAAACGGCCGGATCGCCATAAATAAACCGGATTTTTTGATGATGTGAACCCGAGTGCCCGAACGGAATGCCGGCTCCCGCAGGCGGCGAAAGGAACGCCGGGGCAGAGTGAACTCCAGATGATTTTCATCCAGCCGCTTGGGATGAATCAATCGGATATTCCGCCGATGGCAGCCGTTGATAAAGCCTTCCAATTGATTGCCCTTCGCCTCTGCCCGCACCCGCCCGGCGAAAAAAGCCAAGTAATCTTTCATCCTATTCCTCCCATTCCAGTTGTTTTAATTGCCCGGTCACGCGCAGGCAGCCGTTGCCGAAATGGGCGAGATCAAAACCGCTCCCCTTTAAAACCAGCCGATAATTTTTCATCTGGATCCGAACTGTTTCCGGTTCATAGGTGTGTACGCCCCGGGCGCCCTCCACCAAAACGGTATTGCCGCCCCAAATCTCAATGCACTCATCCCGTCCTAAAGCAAATTCCGGCAGATCCATCATTTTGATGAAGCGCTGGATCGCATTATATTGCGGTTTTCGTTTATTGCGTCGTTTCAAATCAATCCCTCTTTTCGTATTATTTTTATGCGGTACGCATAGGATTTCAGTATGAAAAACGCAACAAAATTGATCTTAATATTGATTTTATTATTCCTGCTTTTGGGCAGCATTTTGGTTTCCCGCCCCTTGGGAAACGGCGTGCGGGCAGGATTGGAATTGAGTTATCGGTTTGTTTTACCCGCCCTGTTTCCCCCGATGGTTCTCTGCGGGATCATCGGCGAATGGATCGATGCCATCCCGCTTCCGCCGTCGGTTACCCTTTGGATCACCTCCAATCTCTGCGGATTTCCGCTTGGAATCCGAACGGTCACGCAATGCTACCGGCGAGGATTGATCGGCAGAGAGCAAGCCATCCGGCTTTCCGCCTGCTGCTCCAACGCTTCGCCGGCATTTCTCATTGCTTATTTAGGGAACAATCTGCTCCACGACTTCCAAATCGGCGTATATCTTTATGCCGCCCAGCTATTGGTTTCCTTCAACGTCGGCGCTTTCCTTCATATTTTCCAGGGTTCAGCTGTAAAGCAAAATTCCTATACACCTTTTCTGACAACGGTTACGAAAAGTTTTACGTCGGCAGCCGCCGGCAGTCTATCCTTAACCGTTTATATCACCTTCTTTTCCGCCATTTCCGCTTTGCTTGAAAATCTTCCCTCGGGGGCATATTTATACAGCGTGATCGAATTGGTGGGCGGTCTTTCCAAATTACCGCATCAGCCTTTTTATCCGATTGCCGCATTGGTTGGGTTTTCGGGAATCTCCGTTATGATGCAATGCGGAACGTATTTGATTGAAAATGATCTGCCCCTTTGGCCGATGCTCCGTGCAAAGCTTCTTTACGGGATTCTTTTGCCGATTTTCTTTTATCTGCTACGCACGCATTTTGGGTTGAGCCTTTTTCTTTTAAGCTTTCCGGGCTTTTTTATAATATTCTTTGACAAATTTCGCAAAAAGGGTTATAATAAATTAAAATCGTATAAAAGAGGTTTATTATGATCTTTTCTAAGGATATTGAAAAAGTTTGTGCTTACTGCGAGCATGGAAAGCCGATTTTGGGCACTGAGGACGTGATCTGCCCCAAAAAAGGTTTGGTGCGTGCAGACTCCAGCTGCCGGAAATTCCTTTATACTCCCCTGCGCCGCACGCCGCCCCGCCCCTTTGTGCCAACCGAAAAAGAGGCAATTGAATAAAAAAATGCGTTGTAAAAAATTTACAACGCATATTTTTTTCTCGGCAGTTTATACTAAGATTGCTGCAACAAGTGGTCTTGCTTTCATTAAGACGGTGGGGCATTACCGCGGCAGCGAGGAAGTAAAGGGAGAACCACTCCCGAAACACCGTTTTTGGGGAAGATTCTGAAAAGAAGTTTGGGTGTTCGCAAGTTTCTTTTTTCTGAAACAACAGCGGCAATGCTTATTCTTTTTATGATTCTTCCGCCGCCGGAGTTTTTAAACTCCGGCGGTTCTTTTTTAATAGATAAATTCACAAGTAAACATACGGGTGCCTTCCTCGGAAAGCCCTTTCACGAAATCCAGCCCGGGTTGGCGGAGGCTTACGATTTTGAGCGGCTGGTCGCAGAGAACCTCGTGGAGATAATCGATCTGAAATTCCTTGACCATAGACGGCAATCCGTTCAGAGCCTTTAAGGCAAAGGCGGGATAAAAGGTATTATTTACGTGACCGTTACCGTCGATCATAGATGCATCGGGAATAACACGGATCGACTCCCCCTCCGGCTCGAAATCACGCAGGCGGCGCAGGCGATCATCAAAAGATTTATCTAAGCAGTAATTCTCTTCAGGAAAAAGGTTGCCCGCCATCACCAATTTGCGGCTGACCGTATCGATCACCACCCAGTTAGAGGCTCCTTTGATCAGTAGCTCACCGTGTTCATCCGAAATGCGGTAATCCCGTTCATATCCCAGCCGGTTTGGCGGAAGCGGCCAGGTTTCAACGATAACGTTTTGCCCCGATACCGGTTGTTTTACCACTTGATAGCGAATCTGCGTGACCACCCAAAACAGATTTTTTTCAAGCATTGCCTGATATCCCAGCCCCAGTTCTTCAGCGTGGGTTACTGCAACCTCCTGAAAGCAGTTTAAAACGGCAGAAGGGAGAAAATTCCCTGTCAAGTCGAAATCCTTTTCATTTAATTTCCCGGTTTTTGCGTATTTCATCATTCTGTTCCCTCACCTTAAGGCTTAATCTCCCAAATCATTTTGCTGCAGATGAAGCATCTGTTCCGGCAAAGCTTTTAAATAAGGCTGCACGCAGGTGGGATAAACGGTTATCTGATCCAATTCCTTCAAAGGAACCCAGCAGAATTCCAAATTGATCCGTTCCTGCCCCAATTCATCCAATACTTTAAAAGGGACTGCCGGTAATGCATTTTTGTTTTTTAATTCAACCAAATAATAGAAATTGATCTGATGACAAGGCTTTTTCCAACGGAAAAAAAGCTCCACCGAAAAGCAAAGACGCCCCACCTTAACGGCGGCGCCGGTTTCATCCTGGAATTTTCGAGCCAGCGCCTCCCGGGAGAATTCCCCGAAAGAAACGTGACCGCCGGGAATTGCATAGGCGGAATCTCCCACCGTTCGCTGCAAGAGTATTTTTCCGTCCTGATAAAGGAGCCCGCCAACACGGTAGGAAAACATCCATAAATCTTGCTGAAATAAAATATCTTTATCCATTTAGCACCTCAAAACCATAGCTCTACCCGATTTTTATGGGATAAATAAAAAAGCAGTTTCGACGAACTGCTTTTTTATTGATGCCGGCATTACGTATCTTCCCGGGCCGTCGCCAGCCAAGTATTGTCCGCATGAAGTTGCTTAACTACCGTGTTCGGAATGGGAACGGGTGGGACCAACTCATAATCA
>CAZIQE010000191.1:0-2886 GCA_964541385.1 uncultured Eubacteriales bacterium
GCTTCATCCAGATCCATCGGGCGGAGTAAAACCTCCTTCGTCCGCACCAGGTTGAAGTCGTCTTCGCCTTCGTCCCAGGCTTCAAAATCCGGTGCGGTTTCATAGAGATTGCGGGTCAGGCGGGTCTTATTCTTTCGCACCTGGCGGATCAAAAGGTCGATAATTTCATCCAGCGCCATCATTTTATCGATCGCACTTCGTTCGCCACGGAAGATCATTCCGTGGTCTTTAACGGTCACCTCAACAGTTACCTCTTCCCGAATAACCGTAAACGTGATGGCGGCTGTGGCATCGTTGGTGAAAAACCGATTCAGTTTTGCCATCTTTTTTTCGATCAGTTGCTTTTCCCCTTCGGAAAGACTCATCTTTTTGGTAACGTAAGTTGTTTTCATAAGAGGTACCTCCTTTGTTTTGGTAATTCTATTATACCTTATTTTGCCGGCGATGAAAAGTAGGCAATGAAAATTTCTATCCCCCTCGACACCCTGTAGAAATTGTCGTTTTCTTCCGGAATCCGTTGACTTAACGGCTCAAATGCGCTATACTGATATAGTAAGTGTTTTTTAAGTGGAGGCAATTATGGCAATTTCAGATTTTCCCCGGGTGCTGACGCACCTGCGCAAAGAGGCCGGCATCTCTCAAAAGAAGGCGGCAGAATCGCTTGGTATTTCCCAGGCGTTACTTTCCCATTATGAGAAGGGCATCCGGGAATGCGGGCTGATGTTTTTGGTGCGGGCGGCTGATTTCTACGGGGTATCTGTCGATTATCTTCTGGGTCGCTCTATGGAGCGAAACGGCTCGGCGATCCTTTTGGAGGAGGTTCCCGATGAGGATGCCGCCGGCAAGGAAAATAAGGGCTTTCGGAGCCTTTTGCCGATCCTGAATAAGAAACTCATCTGCAATTCGGTTGCGGTGGTGGAAGATATTCTGGGTGCCTCCGGCGATAAGGAGTTGATCGATAAGGCTTCCCTTTACCTGCAAATCTGCGTTTACCAGATGTTCCGCCGCCTTTATAACGGCAACAGCGAAAATCCCCAAACGCTTTTCGGAGCAGGCGAGGATACCTATGATCTGATGGCAGACAGCACCTTAAAACGCCTTCAGGCGGAGATCCAGACCCGGCTTAAAACGGTGGAAACCCCGGTATTGGATGAAGAGGCGATCCGCCGAAAATATCCGATGTTTGCAACGTCACTCTTTAATTTATTGCAAAATGCCGAGTCCGCCATCGGCGGCAGAAAAAAATAAAAAAAATCCCTCCGGGGCGCTTTCTTCTTAAGAAAGCACCCCGGAGGTTTTTTATGCCATTTTAAACATTTTCATCGCATTTTCGTCGGTGATCTTTTCGATTTCCTCCGAGCTCATTCCTTTTAATCGGGCGATCTCCGCCGCAATAAAGGGCAGATTCAAAGCGGAATTCCGCTTGCCCCGGTTGGGCTCGGGGGAAAGATAGGGGCTATCGGTTTCCAGCATCAGCCGATCCAAGGGAACCTCCGCCGCCACCTCTTTGGCAACCCGGGCATTTTTGAAGGTCACCACGCCGCCCAGCGAAATGGACCAGCCTAATTTTAAAATCTCCCGCAGCGATTCACCGGAGCCGCTGTAGCAATGCAGGATCCCACGGTTTTCAGGGTGCTCTTTCAGAATATCTATGGTATCCTTCATAGCGTCCCGGCTGTGAATCACCACCGGCAGATCGAATTCCTTCGCCAGATCCAGCTGGGCGTGGAACCATTTTTTCTGCACATCCCGGGGCGCATATTCATAATAGTAATCCAAGCCGATCTCGCCAACGGCAACCACCTTGGGATGCTTGATGATTTCCCGCAACTGATCGAAAGCGGCTTGCCCGCCTTCCTCCAATTCATTCGCCTCCTGCGGATGGATGCCAACGGCGGCGTAGATATAGTCGTATTGATCCGCCAGATCCAGCGTAGCCCGGCAGGAGGAGAAACTGCAGCCTGCATTGATGAGCCGTTGGATCCCGGCGTTTTGGATGGCGGCTAAAACCTCGCTCCGATCCCCGTCGAATCGGGGATCGTCCATATGTGCGTGAACGTCGATCATCGGATCACCGCACCCGGTTCCAGGCTATCGTCTAAGAAGACCACCTTAACGCCGTCTGCGCTGTCTGCCGCCAGAAGCATTCCTTCGCTCAGGGCACCCCGGAGTTTGGCGGGTGCCAGATTATCCACCAGGATCACCTTTTTGCCGATCAGATCTTCGGGCTTATAGTATTGCGCAATGCCGGAAAGCACCTGCTTTTCGCCGTTTCCGTTATCCATGGTCATTTTCAAAAGCTTATCGCTCTTGGGCAAGGGCTCGCAGGTTTTGATTTTCGCCACCCGCAGAGCGACCTTTGCAAAATCATCAATGGAGATAACGGCCAAGCCCTCCGGCTTCTTTTCTGCTTTTTTCTTCGCCTCGGCTTTGGCTTCGTTTTTGGCATTGATCTCTTCCATTTTCTTGGCGATATCGATCCGGGCGAAAAGGATCTCCGGCGTGCCCACGAAGGAGCCGGGCTTCAAAAGTCCAAAGGCTTTGGCATCCTCCAGGCTCTGATCCTCAATGCCGATCTGCCGGAAGATCTTTGCGCAGGTTTCGGGGATAAAGGGCTTCAAAAGAGTGGCACCGATGCGGATGCACTCCAGAAGGTTATAAAGAACCGTGCCCAGCCGTTCGTGATCGCCGTCGGGCTTGCCCAAGATCCAGGGCTCGGTTTCGTCCACGTATTTATTGGCTCGCCGCAGCAAGGTGAATATTTCGTCGATGGCGTCGGCGGTATGCATCGCATCCATCAGCTTTTCCATCTTGGCGGGGGTCTCGGCGGCAACCGCCTTCAATTCGGCATCCAGAGCGGTTTCGGCGCCGGGTGCTTTGATCTCG
>CAZIQE010000192.1:0-5797 GCA_964541385.1 uncultured Eubacteriales bacterium
GGGCTCCGATAAAGAGCATAGCGGGGATTATCCGCCATCCCGCCGTTCACGGAGATATAGGTCTTATAGCCGGGGATATTCTTCCGGGTCTGAACGGTATAAACGGTCAGCCCCGCATCGGCAACGATGCTCCGCCCCGGCTCCATCCGGATGGCGGGCAGGGGATAGGCAAGGCTTTTGCATTGGGCTTTCACCGCTCCTGCAACCTCTGCGATATTGGCGGCAATATCAATGGAGGGATCGCTTTCCAGATAGGGAACGCCATAGCCGCCGCCCAGATCCAGAATTTCGGCGGTATAGCCGCATTTCCTGCGCATTTCATCCATAAAGGTGAGCATAATATCTGCGCCCCGCAGGAAGGTATCGGAATCGAAAACCTGGCTGCCGATATGGCAATGAAATCCCTTTAACGCCAGATTTTTCAGCGTTAAAACGTAAGCCACCGTCTTCGCCGCCTGGCCGGTTTCGATGGCAACGCCGAATTTGGAATCCACCTTCCCGGTGTTCACAGCCTCGTAGGTATGGGTATCGATGCCCGGGGTCAACCGCAACAGAATTTTCTGCGTAACGCCCTGTTCGGCGGCGATCCTTTGAATGGCATCCAGCTCCTCTTCGTTATCGGCAACGATATAGCCCACGCCGTTTGAAACGGCGAAGCGGATCTCGTCATCGGTTTTGCTGTTTCCGTGATAATAGGCGTTTTCCATCGGGAACCCGGCGCTCATCGCCGTATAACATTCACCGGCGGAAACCACGTCGATCCCCAAGCCCTCATCGGCAACGATCCGGTAAATTTCCTTAAAGGAAGCGGCCTTGCTGGCGTAAAGCGGCAAGGCGGTTTCTCCGAAAGAAGCGTTCAACGCCTCCCGATATATGCGGCAATTGCGGCGGATCCGCTCTTCATCCATCAGATAAAGGGGCGTGCCGTATTCCCTTGCCAGGCGGGAAACCTCCTGCCCGGCAAAGAGCAGTTGCCCGTTTTTAATGCTGAGATTATCGGCAATCATTGCTTTTTCCTCGGATCAAATTCTTTATAAAGCGCATTCATTGCGGGGATGAAATCCTTGGCAGAGATCCCAACGATGATGTTTAATTCGCTGGAGCCCTGATCGATCATCCGGATATTGATATTTTTCTGGGCTAACGTGCCCAGCACTCTGGCGGCGGTACCGGGCGATTGGATCATCCCCTGACCAACCACGGCGATCAGGGCGAGATCCTCTAAAACCCGGATGGTATCCGGATGGGCGGTGCGCTTCAGATCGGCAATGATCATATCCTCCCGCCCTTTAATGGCGGCGGTGTTCAAAACAACGGAAACGGTATCGATCCCGGAGGGCAGATGCTCAAAGCTGATCCCCCGCCGCTCCAAGGTTTCCAAAACCCGGCGGCAATAGCCCAGCTCGCCGTTCATCATATCCCGCTCGATATAAATGGCAGAGATCCCGGTCTTCCCGGCGATCCCGGTCACCAGTCTGCGGGGCTGATGGTTATCGTTGTGCGGCACGATCATCGTGCCGGGCTCCTCGGGCGCATTGGTGTTGCGGATATTGATGGGAATCCCGGCTTTGCGCACCGGGAAGATGGCATCCTCATGTAAAACGGTGGCGCCCATATAAGAAAGCTCTCGCAATTCACGGTAGGTCACCACGTCGATGGGGGCAGGATTCTCCACGATCCGGGGATCGGCCATCAGCATCCCGGAAACGTCGGTCCAGTTTTCATAGAGATCCGCTTCCACGGCGGCGGCAACGATGGAGCCGGTGATATCCGAGCCGCCCCGGGAGAAGGTTTTGATACTGCCGTCCGGCATAGAGCCGTAAAATCCGGGGATCACCGCCCGGGGCACCAACGCCAGCATATTCTCCAAAACGGTTTCGGTGCGCTTGATATCCAGCTTCCCGTTGGGTGTAAAACAGATGCATTGCGCCGCATCAATAAAAGGAATATTCAGATATTCAGCCAGAATTTTAGAATTGAAATATTCGCCCCGGCTGGCAACAAAATCGGCAGTTGCGCCGTGACCGATGGCGGCTTTTACCTCATCCAGCTCGGGATCCAGATCGAGATCCAATTCCAATTCGGCAGCCAATTCTTTAAAGCGGGCGGCGATCTTGCCGAAGGTATCGTCGTAGGGATTGCGGTCGCTCGCCAGGGAGTGGCAGCGAAGCAGAAGATCGGTTACCTTTTCATCCTCGAAAAAACGTTTGCCCGGCGCCGAGGCAACAATATAACGCCGCTCCGGTTCGGCGTTGATGATGGCGGCGGCTTTCCGGAATTGCTCGGCATTGGCCAAGGAGCTGCCGCCGAATTTTAAAACTTTAAGCATGGTAATGAAGCTCTCTCTTTCTATCGAATCTCAAAATTTGATCATATCCTGCATCGAATAAAGACCTGCCGGCTTGTCCCAAAGGAATGCGGCGGCGGCCATGGCGCCTTCGGCAAAAAGCGCCCTGCTATGGGCTTCGTGCTTCAGGGTAATGGTTTCGCTGTCGGTGGAAACCAAAACCTCGTGGGTGCCAACGATGTTGCCCATACGAATGGCGTGAATACCGATCTCCTGGGGCTCCCGTTTGGCTTGTCCGCTGCGCCCCAAACGGAATTTGGCGTTCAGGCGGATCTTTTTCAACGCCTCGGCGATCATCAATGCGGTGCCGCTGGGCGCATCCAGCTTGCGGTTATGATGGGTTTCCACGATCTCAATGTCCGCCTCCGGATAAACGGCGGCAGCTTTTTTGGCAAGCTCCGTGAGCAAAGCGATCCCCATGCTCATATTCGGTGAAAAGAAAACGGGGATCCTTTTAGCGGCGGCGCGGATGGTTTTCAATTCCGCATCCGTATGACCGGTGGTTGCCAAAACAACGGGCAGTTGATTTTTAACGGCATATGTAAGCAGAGAATCGGTAACGGTATGATGGGTGAAATCGATAATGCAATCCGCACCCTTGGGAACCTCTTTTAAATTCCGGTAGCAGGGCGTGCCGCTTTCGTTGCCGTTAAGATCCACTCCTGCAAAGTATTCGGCACCCCGGCATCCGGCTTGCGCCAACCGGGTGAGCTCGCTCCCCATCCGGCCGGCAGATCCGTTGATAATAACTTTCATTTTATTGTATGATCCCTTCTGCACGCATAATTTCAAACATCCCGGCTTCTTTCTCCCTGCTCATCGGTGTTAAGGGCAGGCGCAGATAGTTTTCGCCGTAGCCCATAGCGGCAAGAGCAGCTTTCACGGGGATGGGGTTCACCTCGCTGAAGAGGGCGTGAACCAGGGGGAGATAATGTAACTGCATTTTTCTGCTCTCCTCCAGATTACCGGCAAAGAACTGATCGCAGATCGCAACGGTTTCCTTGGGCAGGATATTGGAAAGAACCGAGATCACGCCGATGCCGCCCAGCGACATAATGGGCACGATCTGATCGTCGTTGCCGGAATAGATATCCATCTTCCCGGCGGTCAAAGCGGCAATTTCCGCGATCTGAGAAATATTCCCGCTCGCCTCTTTGATGGCTGCGATGTTGGGATGCTCTGCCAGGCGGGCGCAGGTATCCGGCGCAATGTTGCAGCCGGTTCGGCTGGCAACGCTGTATAAAATCATGGGTTTATCCACCGCATCGGCAATGGTCATAAAATTCCGGTAAAGACCCTCCTGGGTGGCTTTATTATAATAGGGCGTCACCGTTAAGAGACCGTCTACGCCGTAGCTGCAGGCGGCTTTGCTCAATTGCACGCCGTATTCGGTGCAGTTGGAGCCGGTTCCCGCAACAACGGGCACGCGGCCGTTCACGTATTGCACCGTATAATCGATCAGAGCCTTATGCTCTTCATCGGTAAGGGTGGAGCCTTCGCCGGTGGTGCCGGCAACAACAATGGCATTGATGCCGTTTTCGATCTGATAATCCAGCAATTTGGCATAATGGTCATAATCTACGCCCATTTTATTCATGGGGGTAACGATAGCGGTTCCAACGCCCTTGAAAATTGGATTAGACATAGGAAGAACCTCCTTTTAAAAAACAAAAAAGATAGCCGCAGAGCAACCATCTTCCATCATCAAAAATTCGGAGGAAAATCCCCCAAACAGCGAAAAGATAGCGCTCCGCATTTCTGCGACAACAGCAGGAATCTTATTTCCGACTGCCAGAACGGTTCTTTGCCGTGAACCGCCTTCGGCACCCATCCCTTTCCTCCGGTTTCACCTTGGCAAGGGCGGGATAAACCGGAATACTAATGATGCAATGCACCTCTATCAACATCATAAAGATATCATATCTTATTATAAATGTCAATAGAAGAAAAAACTTTTGGCTGCCCCGCTAACGAACAGGGCGAAGGGCAGAAAAAACTTATGAATTTTGCCTAAATACCTCTAAAACGGTCAATTGCTTTTCCGCCACCCTGAAGCGAAGCTCAAAGCCGGCGAATTCCATTCCGTAGATGCGCTCCGGATCGTCGTGGTAGCCGGGACGGGGATCCTGCGCCAACGCCTCCAAAAGCCCGGCTCTCTTTTCCGAAGGAAAGTCCGAAGGCAGCTCCTGCAAAAAAGAAACTGCCAGAGCGCCTTTCGTTTCCTGCAGGGCAAAGCCGCCGGTCGCCTCCGGGTGCGCATCGGTATAGGCAAGATAGGGTTTAATATCAAAAATAGGCGTGCCGTTCATCAGATCAGCCCCGCTCACCCAAAGAACGGGTCCTTCTTTGGCAGAATAATCGATTTTCTCTAATTTCACAGAAGAAAGACCGATGGCATTGGGGCGGTAAGGGCTTCGGCTGGCGAAAACCCCCATACGGGTATTCCCGCCCAATCGGGGCGGACGAACGGTGGGGCTCCAATCCTCCCGCAGCGCCTCGGAAAACTGCCAAAGCAGCCAAAGATGGGAATATCCCTCCAATCCCCGAAAGGCCTCCGCCACCCGATATTCCGGCTCCGGAATAACGGCGGCTTTCAGGCTGTTCACCAGCCCGCTCTGCCGGGGTATGCCGAATTTGGTTTCAAAATCGGTTTGGATATGCCCGATGATTTTCATAGAAACGGATTCTGCCATAAATGCTTCCCCCTTTATCAGTATATTATAACAAAGAATAAAAGTGAGAGCAATAAAAAAAGATACAATTTTTTGAGAGTCTATCAGCGTGTCAAAAATAAAAAAACAGCGTTTTTTAACACGCTGAGATTTTTATGTATGCCTCTCGGGAAAGGGGTTGGCGTCTATTTATCCCGGGGCTTGAAAAACAAACTGAAAAACAGCCCGAACCCGATGGCGGCGGCAATGCCTCCGGCGGTGGCTTGCAGCCCGCCGATAAAAACGCCCACCAGCCCCCGGGTTTTAACGGCTCTTTCCACGCCCTTGGCTAAGGAATAACCGAACCCGGTCAACGGCACCGTTGCCCCGGCGCCGCCGAAATCCCGAATATAGTCGTAAAGCCCGATGGCGGTGAGAAAAACGCCGCCCACCACGTATAAAACAACGATTTTGGCGGGAGTCCAGTTGGTTTTATCGATCAGGATCTGGGCGATTAAGCAAAGGATACCGCCCACCAAAAAAACCTTTAAATAGTCTATGATCATTCTGCTGCCTCCAAATGCACAAGATGAGCAATGCCCGGGATGGATTCCCCCTGCATCACCGATAGAGGGCTCATCAACGCCCCGGTGGATAGGAATAAAACCCGCTTCCATTCTTTTTTTTCAAGCTTTGGCAGAATATAGGCGGTTAAAACGCTGGCGCTGCATCCGCATCCGCTTGCACCGGCGTGCATATCCTGCTTTTCCTGATCGTAGATCAAAAGCCCGCAATCCTG
>CAZIQE010000193.1:0-8593 GCA_964541385.1 uncultured Eubacteriales bacterium
TATCATCCGGCGTACAAAGGCCGGGGAATTTTTCGGGATATTTTGTCCAATCGAATTTACCGCTATCCACAATGCATCCGCCCACAGCCGAACCGTGGCCGTCCATATACTTGGTGGTGGAATGAACCACGATATCGGCACCCCATTCAAATGGTCGGCAATTCACGGGGGTGGCAAAGGTATTATCAATGATCAGGGGCACGCCGTGGGCGTGAGCCGCCTTGGCGAACCGCTCAATATCCAATACCACCAGAGCCGGATTGGCAATCGTTTCGCCGAAAACGGCTTTGGTTTCCGGACGGAATGCGGCTTCCAACTCTGCATCATCGCAATCGGGAGAAACGAAGGTGAAATCAATGCCCATCCGCTTCATTGTTACGGCGAAAAGATTATAGGTGCCTCCGTAAATTGCGGAACTGGCGATCACGTGGTCGCCTGCGGAAGCGATATTGAACACCGAGAAAAAGGATGCCGCCATTCCGGAGCTCGTGAGCATTGCGGCGGTGCCGCCCTCCATCTGGCAGATCTTAGCGGCAACGGAATCGTTGGTGGGATTCTGGAGCCGGGAATAGAAATAGCCGCTGGCCTCCAGATCGAATAATTTGCCCATATCCTCACCGGTGGCATATTTAAAAGTGGTGCTTTGCACAATGGGGATCTGGCGGGGCTCCCCATTGCCGGGCGTATATCCGCCCTGCACACATTTTGTTTCAATCTGATAATCTTTCATTTCAATAGAAACCTCCTGGTAATTCATTAATAGCTATTATAACAACCCGGGGAAAAGTTGTCAATAAAATCCTATTCCGCATAGGATAAAACAAATCAATGAGAAGGAGCATACATATGACGATTCATCTGATGGGCGGTGATCAGCGTCTGGACTATTTGGCGGCATACCTCGCTGAAAAGGGATTCCCGGTGAGCCGCTCGTTCCACGGCGAAGGAACCCCCATTCAATGGGATGCGGATCTTTTGATCCTGCCGATGCCGGTGAGCAAGGACGGGCGCACCCTTTTTGCGCCGAAAAACGAACGAACCATTCTATTGAAAGAACTCTTTGAAAAATTCCGGGGTGGGCGGATCTTCGGCGGCGTTTTTCCCTTTTATCCGGAGGGGCTGCCCCTAACGGACTACGGCAGGGCGGAATCCATCCTTTGGGCAAACGCCGCCCTGACCGCCGAGGCCGCACTTGGGATCCTATTGCAATCGACGCCCTATTCATTGAAGGGGGAGCCGGTATTGATTCTGGGCGGCGGGCGGATCGCCGGTCTTTTAGGGGAGCTATTGCTGAAAATAGGGGCAAGACCGATGATCGCCGCCCGGCGGGAGAGCCAACTGGCCGCCTGTAGAGCCCGGGGGCTGGAGGCACGGCATTTCAAGGATCTGCCCTTAAAGCGGTTCCGGCTGGTTTGCAACACGGCACCGGCTCGCCTCATTCCCCCCTCCGCCTTCAAGCCGGGCACTAAAATTCTGGAATTGGCCTCTGCGCCCTTCGGCTTTGATCCGGAGGAATGCCTGAAAAATGGATTGGAGCACATCAACGGCGGCGCATTGCCCGGAAAATGGATGCCGGAAACCGCCGCCCGGCTGATCGGGGATTATATTTTGAAGGAGATGGAAGAAAATGGATAAACGCCCTGCCATCGGGCTGGCTATGACCGGTTCGTTTTGCACATTAGATACGGTTCTGAAGGCTTTGGAGCCGCTTCGGGCTCAATATGAGTTATGGCCGGTTATGTCGCCGGCGGTCTACGAGTCCGATACCCGGTTCGGTACCGCCGCCCACTTCCGAAAACGGCTGGAAGACCTCTGCGGCCGACCCATTATCCATACCATCCCGCAAGCCGAACCCATCGGCCCGAAAAAACTGCTGGATGCGCTGGTGATCGCACCCTGCACCGGCAATACGCTTGCCAAACTGGCGTTGGGGATCACCGATACGGCGGTAACGATGGCGGCAAAATCCACGCTGCGAAACGGCAAGCCGATCCTGATCGGGCTTTCCACCAACGACGGTCTGGCAGGAGCGGCTAAAAATATCGGCGTTCTGCAATCGGCTCGGCATTATTATTTTATCCCCTACGGGCAGGATGACGCCATCGGCAAGCCCCGCTCCTGCATCGCCGATTTCACCAAGCTCCCCGCCGCTCTGGAAGCGGCATTGAAGGGCGAACAGTTGCAACCTATGATTTAGAACGCAAAGAACCTTTTTTGCAAAAAGGTTCTTTGGAATCTCCAAAAACTTTCAAACTATCATCATACAGATTGAAAGTTTTAGAGGGGGATTAAAAGGGGGAGCCTTTTTCAAAAGGCTCCCTCTTTAATATTACTTAGTAAATCTGTCGCAGCAGGGATCTGCGGCGGCAGGGTCTGAAGGATCGGCAGGTGCAGGTGCGGTTGCATTGCCCAAGCCGGTGAGTTCGCTGAACAGAACGGAATCGGTTGCGGATTTCACCACATCGGAGGGAATCACGATCTTTGCGGCCTTTCCGTCGCTGAGCTTGATCAACGCCTCATAGCGTTTCAATTCCAAAACAGCGGCATCGGCAGCGGCAGATTTCAGCGCACGGATTCCTGCCGCTTCCGCCTCCTTCGCCAATTCCAGCGCACGGGCTTCACCCTCGGCACGGGCGATGGCGGCATCCCGCTCACCTTCGGCGGCAAGGATCATTGCCTGCTTATCCCCTTCTGCCCGGGTGATGGCGGCGGCCTTATGCCCTTCCGCCTGAAGCAGCGTTTCACGCCGGTCACGCTCGGCCTTCATCTGCTTTTCCATGGCACTTTGGATCTCTTCCGGCGGAATGATATTCTTGAGCTCCACACGGGTCACCTTAATGCCCCATTGGTCAGTGGCTTCATCCAGAATGGCGGTCATCTTCCCGTTGATATAGTCCCGGGAGGTGAGTGTGCTATCCAGTTCCATTTCGCCCACGATATTCCTGAGGGTGGTAGCGGTGAGGTTTTCCAGCGCATTCACCGGATTGACCACACCGTAGGTATACAGCTTGGAATCATAGATACGGTAAAACACCACCGTATCGATACGCATGGTTACGTTATCCTTCGTGATCACCGGCTGGGGCGGAGAATCCAAAACGATCTCCTTCAAGGTGATCTTAGCAGCGATGCGTTCAAACAAGGGAATTTTGAACCGCAAACCGGCACTCCAGGTCACTTTATATTTCCCCAAAAATTCGATCACGTACTCCGTTGCCTGCGGCACGATCTTAATGCAGGTGAACAGAATCAAAAGAACAAGAACAGCGATGATAATCCAAAAAATCTCCATATCAGAATCTCCTTTCAAGTTTATAATAATAGTATAACATATTGCGACCCATTATGCAATCATTTCTTGCGGGCAGGCAATTCATCGACCAAAGCCACTCCCGAGCCGTTGTTTCATTTTCAAAACATTCGCCGTATCATAAAATAATTTTAATGAAAGCACGCAAGAAAATCAACAGGAGCTTATGAGAAAATGCAAGGCAAAAACACCGTCACCGGTGATTTGCCCTGCATTTATTTGATTTAATAACATTTAGAACAGGGTGTTAAGCCTAAGCCTTGAGCCTCCGAAAGAGTTGAATCATAAATTTCGTTCGCATTGTTAAGCCCGGAACAACGCTTGGTTGAGTGATATCTTCTTCCTGTTTTAGTTATATAAACGGTCTGTGAGTTGTTTTCTTGTTGCGTGCTATCCTCGGTTTTAGGTGTTGCTTCACCTGATGCAATTTTAATACCGCAAGTCTTACAGTATGTATCGCCGGAAAAACCGTTTTCTGTGATTTGAGTGCCGGTATTGTTCGTTGGCGTTTTAGATGTTGGCATTGCCAATGCGCCACCGAACAGAAGCACAACCGCCAATACGATAGAAAGTGACTTATTAAGTTTTAACTTATTGCGAAATTTTTGAACGAAGCCCAAAGGCGCAATAATCAAGCCAGCCAAAAGGAACAGCAATGCACCTAAAAAATTGCGTTCGGATAAAGCATAAGCCGCCATTATACCAAAAACGGCAACTCCATTCCAACGGATTATATCTGCTGTTAAGCACTCGAAGTCAATTCGATTATTCATAAAATCACCCTACTTTCTACATAAGGGTATCGTTTATTTGATTATACGCCTTTAGATTAATAATGTCAATCTTTGGATGCTTATAATTAGCCCCAAAAGGAATATAATATATCTATAAGTTAAGTGTTAGGGGGTTGCGTATGTCACCTGCTGAGCTGAAAGCAATCGGTTCTCGTATTAGCAATAGAAGAAAACAATTGAATTATACGCAAGAACAAATTGCAGAAAAAATGGATGTTTCCATACAAATGGTGTCTAACCTCGAACGTGGCAACAAAGCTATAAAGATTGAAAATCTATTAAAAATCAGTTCGATATTAAACGTAAGCACCGACTATATATTGACGGGAAAACGCACTAATAAAGACGTTGATGCCGTTTCGCACCGATTAACGAAATTATCGGAAAGCGATTTTAAGATGATAGATATGTTAATTGAATACTGCTTAAATAAGTAAAAACACACTTCCTTGCGAAGTGTGTTTTGCTATTAAATATGAAAAACAGGCACGGAAAAAATCCGTGCCTGTTTGCGGGTTTTCGCTTATTTGAAGTATCTGTTTAAAAGGCCTTCCAGAGCCTTGCCGTGGCGGGCTTCATCACGAGCCATTTCGTGCACGGTATCGTGGATGGCATCCAAGCCGTTTTTCTTTGCGCAGGCGGCAAGATCGAATTTACCCTTCGTTGCGCCGTATTCGCAATCCACACGCCAAGCGAGGTTGGCTTTGGTGCTCGCTTTCATATTGGGTTCCAGATCTTCGCCCAGAAGCTCGGCAAATTTAGCGGCGTGCTCTGCTTCCTCTAAAGCCGCCTTTTCCCAATAGAGGCCGATTTCGGGATAGCCTTCCCGATGGGCGATCCGAGCCATACAGAGATACATACCGACCTCGGAACATTCGCCGTTGAAGTTTGCCATCAGCTGTTCAAAGATGAAAGCCTTATCCTCTGCGCTGATATCGGGGTTATTTTTAACGGTTTTCGCATAGATGCCGTAATCGTGCTCAGCGGCTAAAGCCTCGCCTTCCTTCATTTCAACAAACTTATCTGCCGAAACCTTACATACCGGGCACTTTTCGGGCGGGGTATCCCCTTCGTGAACATAACCGCAAACGCTGCATACAAACTTTTTCATTTCTCTTTCTCCTTCTTTAAAAATCATTTTTTGCATTTATTGCACAAGCCTGTGAAATAAATTTCTTTTGTTTTTATATCAAACTCTTTGGATAAAGAGGTTTGAACCTGATCCACGGCGAAATCCCAAACGCCGCCGCACGCATTGCATTTAAAATGCCCGTGCAGAGAGGCATCGGCATCATAGCGCACCTTGGCGGGATCGATGGTGATCTCTGAGATCATATTCTTTTCCGCCAACAGATGGAGCGTGTTATAAACCGAGGTTTTTGATAGGGTGGGTGCCTTTTTCAAAAGCGCCTCATAGACCTCCTCCACCGTTGGATGAACCCGGTGCTCCATCAAATATTCCAAAACCATAATGCGGATCATTGAAGGGCGAATCCCGTTTTCCCGAAGCATTTGGATGGCTTCCATATTGCCCTCCTTTTTAAATTCTTTTCAATTTTGTATTGATTACAATAATATAATACCATACAATTTTTTACTTGTCAACCTTTTTTAAAAAAAGCCTTCCGGAAGTCGGGAGGCTTTTAAATCGGTTATTCGGGTTTCTTGAAGAGGTTTTCATCCAAAACGATTTCCATAATGCGCTGATAATAAAAGGCGGGATTTTCTTTAAACCGTTCGGCCGCATAATAGGCATCCTTCTGCTCCGGCACCAGAATGGTATAGGAAAGAAGCAC
This sequence comes from uncultured Eubacteriales bacterium, assembly GCA_964541385.1. Taxonomy (GTDB): domain Bacteria; phylum Bacillota; class Clostridia; order Oscillospirales; family QAKW01; genus QAKW01. The sequence continues at coordinate 5,901 of CAZIQE010000193.1, forward strand.
TTCTCCCTGCTCCTGGGTGGTGCAGGTGACGGCGAAGCCGGTTTCCGAGCGTTTGATCTCTGTCCAGATCTCTTCATCCTCCCGCTTTTTACGCAAATTTGCCTGCAAAGCCGCCAGCGTTTTGCTCTTTACATTATAAGGAAGGCGTTCCTCATATTCCTTTTCCACTTCTAAGCCCAGCTTTGTGATTTTATAGCTGCTGGTCTCTTCCAAAGAGGCAATATCCATCATTCCGGCGATCAGCAGTTGTTCCACCGCCTGGGTATAGTCAAAATATTCCACCAACCCATCTGCCATCATCACTTCTGTCAGTTGGGTTTCGGTTACCACGCAGTTGGCTTCTTTCAATAAGAAAAGAACCAGCGCTTTAATATCGGGTAATTCCCATAGTCCGCCCAGTTCCGGCATTTTCATACGCCTCCTTCGTTTATTTTCAATTTATTATAGCACGGTTTTCGATGCAACGCAAGAACCATTTTACCCCCAAAACCGTTGCATTTCCTTCTTTTTTCCGTTATAATGGAATTGAGAGGTGAGCGCAATGAAAAAAATGGATATTTCGTATCACGTCGATCTGCTTTTTTCCCCGGAGATCGGCGGCAGGATCGATCAGCATCATTGGCAGGAAAACGATTTCCGCCCCGAAGGAACCGTTACGCTGGTTTATAATGAAGAAGCCCTGAAGGTGCGGCTTTCTGCCAATATCGAAGCGCCCCAATGCAGGGCTTATGCCGATAACGGAGCCGTTTGGAAGGATACCTGTCTGGAGCTTTTTCTGAAGCCCTTCGAGGAGGATGCAGACTACCTCAATATTGAAACCAACGCTTTGGGCTATATGCTCATCGGCAAGGGAGCCGACCGACACAACCGACCCTTTCTGACTGCCGCTCTGAAGCCCCATATGGAGCCCAAGGTGACCATCGAGCCGGGCAAAGGCTGGGCTTTGGAATATAAAATCCCCTTTAAAGCCATAGAGGAAATCTTCGGGCGGAAATTCAAGCCGGCGGCAGGCACCAAAATCCGGCTGAACGCTTATATCTGCGGGGATGAAACGCCTCTGCCCCATTGGGTGGGCTGGAATCTGGTGGATATTCCCGATCCTGATTTTCACCGTTCCGATTTCTTCGGGGAAGGAATTTTTCGCTGATGGGGCTATTTAAGAAGAAAAAAGAAAAGGATGAAAATCTCATCCTTTTACGTAAATTAGATAAGCGGGGCGTATCCCGCCTGGTGCGGCGGGATCCTGCCACCTATCGGGAAACCATCCTGGGCACCGACGGCGCCTTCAGCGTAACGGAGGATGAGCTCATCATCTCCTGCGGAAATAAGGTTTTATTCCGCCGCTTTCTGAAAGAGATCAAGGCGTGGGAGCTTATGAACCTTTCCGGCATCACGCTGAACGTTGGCGAGGATCGCTTCATCGCCTATTATACCGACGGAAAGCTGGGAAAGAAATAATCTACCGATAAACGAAATTTTTCTTTTCCGAGAGATCCTTCCGATAGCGGGCAATATAGTATTTCGCCATTTGCAGATTCTGCTCGGAATAGTTTCCGCATTGCTCCGGGGCGGCACCGGGAATCTCCCCTTCAAAATTCAGAATAAAATCGCAAAGCTCCAGAACCAGAGGGCAGGTTTCTTCGCTTTCCAGATCCCCGAACAAAACCAGATAGCAACCGGTGCGGCAGCCCATCGGTCCGAAATAGACCACATCCTCTTTGCGGGCACTATTGCGCAAAAAGGTGGCGCCCAGATGCTCGATGGTATGTAAAGCGGGCATATCGATCACCGGCTCCCGGTTCGGTGCGGTGATCCGAAGATCAAAGGTGGTGAGCACCACTCCGTCCCGCTGATCACGGCGGGAAACGTAAAGACCCGGCTCTAAATGTAAATGATCGATTTGAAAACTGGAAATTCGTTCCAAAACTGAATACCTCCGTATTTTATTATGGCAATCATACTATAATTTTAACAGAAAGTCAAATGAAGGAGGAACCGCACAATGGATAAAAATATTGCAAAAATGGCAAACGAATTGGAAGCGCATTTTCTGGAAACGGATCAGGAGCAGAACGTTAGAAAGCTGCCCGAAGCCACCATCAAAAAACTTTATCGGGAAACCTTCTCCTCAAGCCTTGATCATTTGCCCTATGAAGACGAGCGATAATTGCATAAAAAAGTTGTTGACATTTTAAATTTGGGTGATATAATATAGGGGTAGCAAATAATCCTCCTTAGCTCAGTTGGTAGGCGAAGCGCCGATGCGCTGCCTGCGGCAGATGAAGCGAGGCGGTGAGGTTGCAGCGGTCGAAATTTTCAAGACCTGCGTGTTGCAGAAAATTTCGGGCACCGCAAAAGTCGGCTGTAGAAACAAACGCTTTGAAGAAATTAAAGCAGTTTGCAGTTAATTATTTTAAATATTCCTCCTTAGCTCAGTTGGTAGAGCATGCGGCTGTTAACCGCAGGGTCGTTGGTTCGAGTCCAACAGGGGGAGCCAAAAAATCTCGTTCTTCGGAACGAGATTTTTTTATCCATTGCGAAAGCAATGGTATATCATCAGCCGCCAGGCTGTATATCATCAAAGGCGGCGCACCGCCTTTGTATCTCATCACACCGTTAGGTGTGTATCAAAAGCCCTTTCGCAATAATGATATACAACGGTTAACACCGTTGATGATATGCAATTCCTTACG
>CAZIQE010000194.1:0-2242 GCA_964541385.1 uncultured Eubacteriales bacterium
ATGGCGGCGGCGGAATTTCGAGCTTCCTTACCGCTGCGCAGCACGCAGACGTTACTGCTCTTAAAGGCGAGTGCTGCCGCATCGGCGGTCACATTGGGGCGGCTTTCATAGATAATTGCCACCACGCCGATGGGCACCGCCTTTTTTTCGATCACCATTCCGTTGGGGCGGGTGACGGTTTCCAGCTTTTCCCCCACCGGATCCGGCAGAGCGGCAACCGCCCGCATCCCTTCTGCCATTTCTTTAATTCTATTCTCATCCAACCGCAAGCGATCCTGCATGGAAGGGCTCATTTGATTGCCGTAGGCTTCAAAATCCTCGGCGTTGGCGGCAAGAATTTCCTCTTTAGCCGCTACCAAAGCATCCGCCATCACCCGAAGACCTTTATTCTTATCCTCCCGGGAAAGGAGCGCCATTCGTGCCCGAAGGGCGGCGGCATCCTTTAAAATTTCATGGGTCGTTTTCATTTCTTTGCTCCTTTGAACAGGGTTCCAACAGATTTTCCTTCCCCGATCTCATAGAGAATATCCGGATCGGCACCGTTGGCAATGATCATATCGATCCCGTTTTCGCCGCAGATGCGGGCGGCCTGCAATTTGGTTGCCATCCCGCCGGTGCCGAAGGCACTCCCCTTTTCACCCGCCAGAGCATAAATTTCCTCCGTTAGGGCTTCCACCACCGGGATCAATTTTGCATTTGCGTCCTTATGGGGATCGGCGGTATAAAGACCGTTGATATCGGAAAGGAGCACCAAAAGATCTGCTCCCGCACTGACCGCCGCCATCGCCGCCAGCGTATCGTTATCCCCTACTGCGATCTCCCGGGTGGAAACGGTATCGTTCTCATTGATGATGGGAAGCACCTCCAGATCCAGAAGCCGATGGAGCGTATTGCAGAAATTTTCATACCGTTCGGGATGATTGAGATCCTCGCTGGTGAGCAGGATCTGAGCCACCGTGTGGTTATATTCCGAAAAAAGGCGATCGTAGGTATACATCAGCTCGCATTGACCCACCGCCGCCGCGGCCTGCTTGGTTGGCATATCGGACGGGCGTTCCTTCAGGGAAAGCTTTCCCACGCCCATTCCGATCGCCCCGGAGGACACCAGAATGATCTGATTGCCGGCATTTTTCAAATCACTCAATACCCGGCAAAGGCTCTCCATCCGCCGGATATTCAAATGGCCGGTTCGATGGGTCAGAGTGGAGGTTCCAACCTTCACAACCACACGCATTTTCGCTCATCTCCTTAAATAATGAATTATTATACTATATAAAGTACTTGATTGCAAGATATCGGTTTTGCGGTTTAAATCAGTTTCATTAGCTGATCGGCGAATTCGGCGCAGGTGTTGCCGTTCCGGTCGCCGGTCATATTGCAGAGTTTACTGCATTCCTCCAAAGCGTTTTCCAGTTTTTCGGCAACCGTCACCCGATTGATATGCCGCAGAAGCATGGCGGCGGCTCTGAGGATACTGGCGGGGTTGGCGTAATCGCCCAAGCCCTGCTCCATCATCCGGGGAGCGGAGCCGTGGATCGCTTCAAACATCGCATATTCATCGCCGATATTGGAGGAGCCCGCCGTGCCCACACCGCCCTGAATCTGAGCGGCCTCATCGGTGATGATATCGCCATAGAGGTTCGGCAGAAGGAAGACCTGAAATTTCTTTCGCAGCTCCTCGTTCACCAGATTGGCGGTCATAATATCAATATACCAATCCTCGGCGGTGATGCCGGGATATTCTGCGGCGATCTCATGGCAGATAGCGCTGAAGCTGCCGTCGGTCTTCTTCATAATATTCGCCTTGGTCACGATCGCCACGTTGGTCTTGCCGTTATTTTTGGCATATTCAAACGCCGCACGGGCGATCCGGCGGGTGCCGGCATCGGTGGTCACCTTAAAATCCATCGCCAGCTTGCCGGGCAATTGGATCCCCCGGCTTCCCAGCACGTATTCGCCTTCGCTGTTCTCCCGGAAGAAGATCCAATCGATCCCCTGCTCCGGCACGCTCACTGGACGCACGTTGGCATAAAGATCCAATTCCCGCCGCATCGTGACGTTGGCACTTTCCATCGTGCCGCCATGGGGCGTGGTTGTGGGCCCCTTTAAGATCACATCGCAGCTTTTCAAAGCCGCCAAAGTATCGTCGGGGATGGCTTTGCCGGTTTCCATCCGATGCTCGATGGTGAGCCCCTCGATCTCCTTGATCTCAATGGCGCCGGCTTTGATCTCATCCTTTAAG
>CAZIQE010000195.1:0-6372 GCA_964541385.1 uncultured Eubacteriales bacterium
CTTATAATGACTCTATTTATGGGGATAGACGTGATGTTGATGAATTTAAAGCGACCGTATTGAATGGTTCGGTAATAGATTTAGAATTGGGTATATAACAACATAATAATAAGCCCTGCGGGAGAATATTTTCTCCCGCAGGGCTTCAGACTGTCAAAAAACTTCACAAACGCCCCTGTTTCTGGTATAATAGAAGAAACGGGGGTGTATTTATGGAAGCATGGAGAAAAGACGCAAGAAATGAGGTAATTTTCACAGATTTGGAAGGATTAGTTTCCCCAAATCATTTGTTGCGAAAAATAGAGAAAGTAATGGATTATGAGTGGTTGTATGAACGCTTAGAGCCATACTACTGCCATGAAAATGGACGACCGAGTACGGATCCGGTTGTGCTCGTAAAAATGGTACTCATACAGCATTTATTTGGTATTCCATCGCTTCGCCAGACTCATCAACGGATACAAGATACCCTATCGTATCGATGGTTTTTGGGATATGGACTGCTGGATGAAATCCCCCACTTTGCTACGGTAAGTTATGCCTTTTGCAAAAGATTTCCGGCAGAATTGTCCGTGGAGATTTTTGAACATATTCTCAACAAGGCAATCAATAACCGAATGGTAGACCCAAGCGTGATTTACATAGACGGAACCCACATCAAGGCAAGTGCCAACAAAAAGAAATATCAAAAGCAGCAAGTAGCAAAAGCGGCAAGAGTATATGCAAACCAATTACAAGACGAGATCAACGAAGAGCGGAAGAAATTAGGAAAAGACGACATCGATGACGAAGAGCCGAAGAGCGGAGGAACGGTAGAAAGGACAATATCTACCACCGATCCGGATAGCGGGATGTTCATAAAAGGAGAGCATGAAAAACAGTTTGCCTATGAAGCACATACTGCTTGCGACGGTCACGGATTTGTCATAGACGTTGAGGTTACCGCAGGAAATGTACACGACAGCGTGGCATGGGATGCTCTTTATGACAAAGTTACCGCAAAGCATAACGTTGAATTTACTGTAATGGATGCCGGCTACAAAACTCCATGGATAGCAAAGAAAACATTAGATGACGGAAAGATCCCCATCATTCCATATACTCAATATAAAGGCAAAAAAGGTCGATACAAACCTTGGGAATACAGTTACGATATTGAAAATGACCAATATATCTGCCCTCAAGGTCATCCACTTCGGCACACCACCACAAGCAGAGAAGGAAAGCGCACCTACAGAAGTACGCCGCAAAATTGTGTAAACTGCCCTTGCAAAGCACTATGCGGAGCGAATGAAAAAGGGCAGAAGATATTCCAAACACATATTTGGCAGGAATATTTGGATTTGGAAGAGCAGATTCGCAAAACAAATCGAGGTCAGGAACTTTACAAACGACGTAAACAAACCATCGAACGTGTTTTTGCGGATGCGAAAGAAAAACACGCTATGCGTTATACACACCATCGAGGTCTGGCTCGCGTTACGCAATGGGTCAGGCTTAAATATGCTGCCATGAATTTGAAAAAACTGGCAATATGGAGTTGGAAAAACTCCGTTTTTCAACAGTTTCTCATCTTTTTTTGCCCTATATACAGAAAAACCACTGTTTTCTCGGCTTGAAAACAGTGGTTTTTTGACAGTCTGTGAAAACGGCAGATTCCTGCCGGAATCTGCCGTTTTCTGGTACGCCCGACTGGATTCGAACCAGCGGCCTTTAGAGTCGGAGTCTAACGCGCTATCCAACTGCGCTACGGGCGCATTTACAATTTGGTATTATACTATTCTTTTTTTGAAAAAGCAAGCCTTTTTTGGTTTTTTTCGTGAACAGGCGGGAAAATGTTGCTTTTTTGAATTAAATATGTTAAGATAAGCTTATCAATTAAAATTGGAGGGTAATTCAGGTGTCGAGCTCCGAAATTTTCAAAACTGCCTTTAAGGGCTATAATAAAGATGAAGTGGTTGCCTATATCGCATTGCTGAACAATCAATCTCAGCAGCTGCAGGCGGAACTGGATGCCGCCAGAAGTCAGATCGACCAATTGGAAACGGAGTGCCGTGAAAAAGAAGAATCTGACGCAGAGAAGCAGCAAAACGAAGAGCATTTGCGTGAGGAAATCCGGGATGAATTGGTGCCCGGATTAACGGAAAAGATTCGTTCCGAAGTGGAGCAGATTCTGCGCCCTCAGATGGAGAAAGAGCTGCGTGCTATGATCGAAGAAGAGGTGCGCAGTAAATATGAAGATGCAGTCCGTAATGAATTGAATAACCGGGCGAAAAATCAAGCGGAAGAAATTGCCGAATTACGGCGCAGAGCGCAGCTTTATGATAATAACCGTGAGGTTTTGGCGGAGCTGATGATCAAGGCCAAAAATGATGCGGCGGCGATAATAGATGATGCAAATGCAAAGGCCGGAAAGGTTCAGGAAGAAGCCGAACAACGGTTTCGGTTGCTTCAATCGGATTATGATCTTTTAAAGAGTAATCTACTGAAGGCTAAAGCAGAGGCCGCAGATAAATTAGCGGTTGCCGCTAAATCATTAGATGAATTTGAAAAACGGTTTTCTTGTATGGACCGTGATATGGAACTGACAGAAGAGCACTTAAAAGGTTGATTTTAAAATGAATCGGGAAAATGAAAGTCATTTTCTCGACAGCGTGTCAAAAGACTTTATTTTTTATTTTTGACACGCTGGGAGACTCTCAAAAAAGAGCGCCGAATTCGTCAACTTAACCCGAAGCTGTACATAGGTACTGCGAGAGGTTTAGTTGGCGAATAGCAGAAAATTTCATTCAAAACTCGGCATCAGCCGAGTTTTTACCTTTAAAAAGAACAATAAAATCGAGAAGTGACTACCCATTTTATCCTGCAATAAAAATAGGTAGTCACTTAATTATTCACTCATTTTCTACGGTCGGTGCCTTTTTTGACAGTCTCAAGGGGAAAATGAAATTCATTTTCCCGTTTTTTTATTGACACCGATTCGCCTGAGATTTATAATTCTATATAAAATGGATATTCGAACCGTATAAGAAAGGAAACCGTTATGCCGATTAAAATTCCAACTGATCTTCCGGCAACCAGCGTGTTGCAACAGGAAAATATCTTTGTTATCAATGAGCAACGGGCAATGTGCCAGGATATCCGGCCATTGCGCATCCTGATCTTGAATTTGATGCCCACAAAGATCGTTACTGAAACGCAACTGGCTCGTCTTTTGGGGAATACGCCTTTGCAGATCGAAATGGATTTATTGGCTGTGACCGGTCGGATCCCTAAAAATACTGCTAAAGAACATATGCTGGCGTTTTACAAAAAATTCAGCGATGTGAAGGATGAATTTTTCGATGGGATGATCATCACCGGCGCCCCGATCGAGCAGATGCCCTTTGAAGAAGTTGAATACTGGGATGAACTTTGCAAAATTATGGAATGGACAAAGACGCACGTTTACAGTACCTTTCATATTTGCTGGGGGGCGCAGGCGGCGCTATATTATCACTATGGGATCAATAAGAGGCCGCTGGATGAAAAGCTTTTCGGCGTTTTCCGCCATAAAGTGACCCATAAAGGCTCTATTCTGTTCCGGGGATTTGATGATGTTTTTATGGTTCCTCATTCCCGCCACACCACCATTTCCCGGGAAGATGTTATGAAGGTTCCCGGCCTTAAGATTTTAGCAGAAAGTGAAAAAGCCGGTGTATATGCGATTTCAACCAACGGCGGCCGCCAGATCTTTATTACGGGGCATTCCGAGTATGATGCCTACACGTTGGAAGCGGAATATAAAAGGGATAAGGATGCCGGCTTGCCCATCCACGTGCCCGAAAACTATTATCCGAATGACGATGATACCCAACCGCCTATTTGCAGTTGGCGAAGCGGAGCCAATTTGCTTTATTCAAACTGGCTGAACTATTTTGTATATCAATCCACACCCTATGATGTGAAGAGTATAACAAAATTGGACGTTCAATTAGAAGAAGATCAATGAAATGAAAGGAATTTGTCTATACTATCACCGGGTGATAATATATGACAAAGCGCATTGGTTTTTTTTACATTGCTTGTTTAATAACGGTTGCGGTGCTAATGATCCGTCTATTTTCTCTGGCAGTCGGATATGATGCGGAAAGAGCCGCAGAAACGGTGCAGAACCGTACACGGGAAATTGTTTTGTACCGCACAAAGGGCTTGATTTATGATGAAAATCTCGTTCCGATTGCGGGGGGACAAGCCGGTCGCTACGCTGTGGTAAATCCGAGAGAATTTCCAAAAGAAAATTTAGGGGAATTATTGGCGGGAACCGGAGCCGATCCGGAGACCGTGAAAGAAAAACTCGGAAAAGAAACGCCGTTTGTTTTAAAATTGAAGAATGAGATGTTTGATTTGCCCGGCGTAATCATTGTGGAGGGGGAATCCCGTTATAGCGGTGTTGCGCCCCATTTATTGGGGTATCTGGATTCTGCCGGTGAGGTGGGGCTTTCCGGCGTTGAAAAGGAATTTGATGCGCTTTTGGGGCTATATGCATCGGAAGCCTCGATGGTTTATTCCTCTGATGCCGTTAAAGGCGTGATGTCGGGGATGGAGATGCAGATCCAAAAGGAAGAACAAACGAAAAACGGGGTGGTTTTATCGCTCGATGCGGAGCTCTGTTTGGCTCTGGAAAAAAGTATGGAAAATTGGGTCGAAACCGGAGCGGCTGTTGTTTTGAATTGTAAAAGCGGGGAAATAAAAGCACTCTCTTCACGCCCGGGCTATGAGGAGGAAAATATTTCCTCATACCTGAAATCGGAAAATGGCGAATTGATCAACCGAGCCTTTTCTGCCAAAACAGTTGGTTCCGTTTTTAAGATCGTTGTTGCCGCCTGTGCGATTGAGCAGGAAATGGAAGATTTTTCCTATCATTGTGAAGGCGGCGTTTTGATCGGCGATCATCATTTTTCCTGCCATCAGCAAAGCGGCCATGGGGAGATCGGATTAAAAGATGCTTTCGCTCAATCCTGCAATTCCTATTTTATTGCATTGGGGCAAATGCTCGGAGAAAAATGTATTGAAGAAATGGCAAGAAGATTCGGATATGGCGAGTCGATCGACGTTTTAGGATCCTTGATTGCCGCCTCCGGGAATATCCCGGATTATCAGGATCGAATGTCTCTGGCAAATCTCAGCATCGGTCAAGGGGAGTTGACCGCATCGCCCCTTCAGGTTGCAAGAATGACGGCTGTGGTTGCGAACGGCGGAATTTTGCCGAAGCTTCAGCTGTATACCGGCTTATATATTGACGGAAGGTTGAAAAAAGAAGATGCGATAGATACGGAAGAGCGGATCCTTTCGGAAATGTGCGCTTCGAAATTAAAGGAGCTATGCGTTTATACCGTTGAAAACGGAACCGGCAAGGAGGCCAAACCGGAGATCGGAGGAGCCGGCGGAAAAACCGCCAGCGGGCAAACGGGGAACTATACAGACGGAAAGGAATCGCTGGACGTTTATTTTACCGGCTTTTATCCGGCGGATGATCCTCAATACGTGATAACGGTTTTTGCGGAAAACGGCGTTTCCGGCGGAAAAACCTGTGCGCCGGTGTTTCGGGAAATTTGCAATTTTATGGCAGAAAACGGCTTGACAGCATAAAAAAATATGATATACTAAAAAATGTATGATGAAGATGAAAAATCCCGCATTTTGTGCTTGCAGCAACAGAGAAAAAAACAAGGGTGAGAGTTTTTTATGCAAGCGGGAGATGCGGCGGCTGTTTTTCGGAGTGATGCCGTCCCGCCGGCGTTAACGGCTGTAAAAGAGTGGCACTTTTGTGCAATTAGGGTGGTACCGCGGAGCATTCCGTCCCTTATTGTTCAGGGGTGCTTTTATATTTTTAAGGAGAAAACGTATGATGAAGTATATGGGGTTGAATGAAATTCGAGAGAAATTTCTTTCGTTTTTTGAATCGAAAGATCATTTGCGGCTGAATAGTTTTTCATTGATTCCGAATAATGATAAGTCCTTGCTGCTCATTAATTCCGGTATGGCACCGATGAAAAAATACTTTACCGGCGAAGTAACGCCGCCCAGTAAACGGGTGACTACGTGCCAGAAATGTATTCGTACCCCGGATCTGGAGCGTGTTGGGCATACGGCACGCCACGGTACTTATTTTGAAATGCTGGGAAATTTCTCTTTCGGCGATTATTTCAAAGAGGAAGCCATTGCATGGGCATGGGAATTTTTAACCGAAGTGATGGAAATTCCGGAAAATCTGCTTTGGCCGTCTGTTTATGAAAGCGACGATGAGGCTTATGCCATCTGGCGTGATAAGATCGGCGTTCCCGAAGCGCATATTGTTCGGTTAGGGAAAGCGGATAATTTCTGGGAGCA
>CAZIQE010000196.1:0-2637 GCA_964541385.1 uncultured Eubacteriales bacterium
GTTGGTAGACGCGGTTATGGTGATGTTGGTACTCTTACCCGTGCCTAAATCTTTTGCGGTTACGTTAACGATACCGTTGGCATCTACGTCGAAGGTGACTTCTATCTGGGTATGAGCGCACCAAGATCCCCTGCTTTATGCTGGAAAACTGTTGCTACGGCAAGCGGGAGCTGATGACAAAGGTGATGGCGGAGCGGGGCTTCCTCGGCGAGATCGTTCATTGCGAGGGCAGTTATTCCCACGATCTGCGGGAAGAGGTCGCCAGCGGGGAAGAAAAGCGCCACTATCGGCTGAGGAACTATATCGCACGGAATTGCGATAACTATCCCACCCACGCTCTGGTGCCGTTGGGCAAACTTTTGAAGATCAACGAGGGCAACCGGATCGTTTCCCTCACCTCCACCGCTTCCTGCGCCAAGGGACTGGCGGAATATATTAAAAAGAAATATCCCGAGGATCATCCCCTGCAGAGTGCTCAGTTTAATCAGGGCGACGTGATCACCACCGTGATCAAATGCGCCAACGGCGAAACCATCACCCTGCGCCTGGATACCACCCTGCCCCGGGCTTACAGCCGGAACTATACGGTTCACGGCACCAAGGCCGCCTATTTCGAGGATACGGATATGGTTTATGAGGATAACGAGGCTTGCCATAAGGAAGAATGGAACGCCAAAGCCCTTTGGGGAAATGCCGAGAAATATGAGGAAGAATATCTCCATCCCCTTTGGCGGGGCTACGATGCCTCCGGCGGTCACGGCGGAATGGACTGGCTGGTGTTCAGCGCATTCGTGGAATACGCCGCCAACGGCTGGGAGCCGCCCGTGGACGTTTACGACACCGCAACGTATATGGCGGTTACCGTTTTGAGTGCGGAATCCATCGCCCAGGGGAGCGCACCGGTGGCAATGCCGGACTTCACCACCGGCAACTGGTATCGCAAAAAGGAAAAGAAGGACAGCATTTATGCCTTGTAAGCCCCAAGGCAACTGTATTTGAATTCAGACCCTCCTTTACGTAAGGAGGGTTTTTCATTTTTTTGGAATTGCAATTTTCTACATTATATTATATAATTGATTTTACCGACAAAAAATTACCGCCCGGGAGATCGATAATATGAAGAAAGTGAAAAGTTTAATTTGCCTGATGCTGGCGGCATTAATGCTGGCAGTTTTCGTGCCGTCGGCTTCCGCCATTGATGCGGCACCGGAAACCGCCGCCAACAACGTGATGGTGATCAGTATGAACACCGGCGCCACCATTTACGAGAAAAATGCAGATCAGCAGATCTATCCCGCCTCCGTTACCAAGCTGATGACGATGAAGGTTGCCATTGATCTGATCACAGATGTGCAGGCCACCGTTACCTTTGATAAAAAGGCCGCTTATGGGGATCTGGTGATCGGCAGCTCCAATATGGGGCTGAAGGATGGGGAAGTGATCTCCATTGAAAATATGCTCTACGGCATCGCCATCTCCAGCGCAAACGAGGCGACCAACGCCCTGGCGATCCATCTTTGCGGCAGTATTCAGGCGTTTGTGGATAAAATGAATCAGCAGGCCAAGGAATGGGGAATGAACAACACCCATTTTGCGAACACCCACGGGCTGACCGATGAGAATCATTACACCACCGCCCGGGATATCGGCATTATGTGCCAAAAGGTATTCGGCGACGAGCGGCTGTTGCCTTATCTGACGGTTCCCAGTTATAAACTGCCCGCCACCAATAAGAACCCGGAGCGCACGCTGATCTCCACCAACCAGTTGATCCGGATGAATTCCGGCAACTATTATAAATACTGCGTGGCAGGGAAAACCGGCACGACCTCGGCGGCAGGGTATAATTTGGTATCAAACGCAAAATATAAGGGTATGGAATATATCTGCGTAACGATGAATGCGCCCTACGGCTCCAAGAAAAACCCGGTGTTTGAGGATGCCGTTGCGTTATATAAGTGGGCGTATAATAATTTCAGTATGCGCACGCTCTTGAATGAAAATGAATCCATCTGCGAAATGGAGGTTGCCCTTTGCGCCAAAAACGATTACGTGATGCTGGTGCCCAAGGCGCAGGTGAAGGCCGTTGTTGCCAACGACGTGGATCTGGAATCCTTTGAATGGCAAATCACCAAGAATAAAAACGAAGACGGAAAAGAGATCGCCTATGCGCCGGTTGCCACCGGCGACGTTCTGGGAAGCGTCAGCGTTGTTAAAGACGGCATCAACTACGGCACCGTGGAGCTGGTGGCTTCCTCCGATCTGGAACGGAGCGCCATTCTCTATTATCTGCATCTGATCCGGAACTTCTTCGATCATCTGGCGGTGCGGATCATTGCCATCATTTTGGTGGTTTTGATCATTGCTTATATCATCTATATGATCTATCAAAATAACAATCGCCGCCGGCGTCGGCTCGCCCGCCGGATCCGGTTTTAACGCTTTCAAAAAAATTTATAATTTTTTGAAAAAAAGTGTTGACAAACGATACCCGAGATGATATCATATTCAGGCACCTGCGAAAAAAGCGCAGGAAAGCAGCGGACTTTGAAAATTAAACAGCATCATAAAAGAAGGACCCGTTAATTGATTTTTGAGGAGTATAGAAAACTCCGGAAAACGATTAACAGAACTTAA
>CAZIQE010000197.1:0-9636 GCA_964541385.1 uncultured Eubacteriales bacterium
ACCCTTCAGATAGGTTTCGCAAAGGGCGTCAATATCGGGATCCCGGAAGATCATTTTTCCTTTGGTCTCGGCGAATTCCGCATAAGCGGCGTAATCAGACCCGGCGATGCCGGCTTTTTGCAGATCGGCGGCTCGGGCTTCGGTATAGCGGTTGCACCAGAGCTCTGCAAAGGAGAGGGCGGCGAGATCGGCACCTTCGTCCTCCTGATATTTGGGCAGGGCGAAGAAGGTTCCGCCGAAGGAAACGGCGGCGGGCTCGCCGGTATTCAGAGCGGGCAGACCGGTATAGCCGATCCTTGCGCCCTCTGCCGTTTTGGGAACCGCCAGCGAATAAGTCATCGCCAGAGTGCCGTTTTCGATGGTATAGGCGGTGTCTTCATCCTCCAGGAAGGTGGGAAGGGCGGCGTTTATCGCCTTCAGAGCGGCAAACGCCTTTTGGGTAACCTGCGCATAGATATTGGAATCCAGTTTTCCGTCCAGGAGCGTCAGCGGACTTCTGCCGCTGAGCAGAGCCCAATCCAGCGTTTGGAGCATTTCCAGGGGCTTACTCCCCTGATTCACGCTGGTTTGATAGAGGGATTTGAATTGCTCCACCGTCCAGTTGTTTTGTGCGGTCAGGGCGGCGGGATTGTTCCCGGAGGGCATCAGATCGGGGTGGTACCAGAGGGTATTCACGTTGCCCACCGGCGCAAACAGCGTTTTCCGGCTTTGCTCCAAAACGGCGGCGCTGATCCCGTGGGAAACGGCGTTTTCGTTGAAATAGGCATCGGCGGGGCGGCTGAGGCTCATCCCCAGAGCCAGCTGATCGTCGGTCATCTGCACCAGGCTGAGCTTTCGACCTGCAAAAAGGGCGGTGCGCTGGGTCTTCAGGGAGGTATTCTTGCTGTTAACGATATATTTCAGCCGGAACCCGAAGTCTTTCGCAACGGCTTCCGCCCATTGCCATTCGTTCACGGCAACCCCTTTTTCATCGAGATAAGCGAAGGCAGGGGTTTCGTCGGCAGTATAGAAGGTGATAGTGCGATTCTTTAATGCCGCCGCCGTACTGCCGTTTTTGATAAACCCGCTGACCGGGAGGGCGCCCAGCACCTTTGTGGAGGGCTTGAAGTCTTCGGCAAACAAGGGATTGGTGTTTTTTGCCTGACCATCCACAATATCTTGTATTTTTTCGGATTCGGGCGTGGTTTCTGTTCCCGCTTCCGGCTGGGTGGCAGCCGGGGGCTCCGTTTCGTTTCCGCCCGCATCCGGGGCGGGAGCGGCAGCTCCCTCGTTGGGGTTCGTCTGATCATTTTGTGCCGGAGTGTCGGTGACCTCCTGCTCCGGAGCGTTGGCATCCGGCTGGGAATCGGGATTGGTGATGACCGTGGGATATTGGATATTATCGGGCTTGCAGGCACCGAGGCTCATCAGCAGAACCAGGGATAACCCAACAGCCATAATTCGTTTCAGCATTTTACTCCTCCGTAGGTTGAGATTTCAGAGTTTGATAGGCTGCCACCGCCAGGCGGTCACAGCGTTCGTTATAGGGGTGGCCGTTATGACCCTTTACCCATTCAAGGGTAACCTCGTGGCGATCCAGCAGCAGTAGAAGCCGCTCCCAGAGATCCACGTTCAATGCGGGCTTTTTATCGGCTTTACGCCAGCCGTTTTTCTGCCAGGCATAGACCCATCCTTCGTTGATACTGCTGCAAAGATAGGAGGAGTCGCTCACCAGGTGTACCCGGCAGGGCTCCTTCAGCTCTTCCAGACCGGCAATGGCAGCTAAGAGCTCCATTCGGTTATTGGTGGTGTTGGGCTCGGCACCGCTCAATTCTTTTTCCCGGCCTTTATAGACCAGAACCGCACCCCATCCGCCGGGGCCGGGGTTGCCGCTGCAGGCGCCGTCGGAATAAAGGGTAACCTCTTTCATGCCAGACCCAATCTCGCTTTCATGGATTGATAGGCTTCGGCGGAGGGGGCGGAGATCTTTTCGGGATCGATAGCGGCAAAAAGCTCTCTTGCCTGACCGGTATTCCCCCTGAGATAAGCGGCTTGCACGGCGATCAGCAGTTGATCGTGCGCCACCATCTCGTTCACAGCCCCTAAAAGCTCCGTCGCTTCGGCTTCCGAGGCGGTCAAAAGGGCGTTTTCGTCCTTCAATTGCGTATTTTCCGTTTTCAGAGCGGCGTTTTCATTTTGGATGTTTTTCAGGGTGGATTGACTGCTGTTCAACACGTGGTCGTTTTGCGCCAGCTCCCCTTGAATGCGCCGGGTCACCAGATAACTGCCCGCCAGCAGTCCGCAGATCACCACCACGAAAACGGTGGTATAGAGAATTAAGAATTTAATATCCTTTTCCTTTTCGGTATGGATATTGGGCTGCTGATTTTGTTGGTTTTCGCTCATCGTTCAGAAACTCCTTCCAGAATCTCCATAATTTTTTCCAATTCGGCAACGGAATGGTATTGGATCTCCACCTTTCCTTTATTAGAAGGCTTATGGAGGATGGTCACCTTATTGCCCACCCTTGCGGCGGCACGGGTTTCCATTTCTTTCAAAGCAGATGCCACGGCGGGATCCAGCCGTGGAGCGGATTTCGGCTCCCTTTTCAGGTTTTTCACCAGCTCCTCCGTTTGGCGCACGTTCAGCCCCCGGGTAATGATCCGGTTCGCCAGAGCCAATTGCTCATCGGCGTTATCCAGAGCCAAAAGGGCACGGGCGTGACCGGCGGAAAGCTCGCCGGTCTTTAAAAAGTCTAAAATCTGCTCCGGCAGAGCCAAAAGCCGCATAGCGTTGGCAATGGCGGGGCGGGATTTGGAAACCGTTTCGGCGATCTTTTCCTGGGTCATCCCATAGAGATCCATCAGATTTTTATAGCCCAGAGCCTCTTCCACGGGGTTCAGATCCTCCCGCTGCAGGTTCTCGATCAGGCTGATCTCGCTGATCTCCCGGGGCGTATATTCCCGAATGATCACCGGCACCTCATCGATTTCCGCCAAACGGCAGGCACGCCAACGGCGTTCCCCGGCAATGATCCGATAGCGATCCTCTCCCAAGGGGGAAACGATGATCGGCTGGATCAGACCGTGTGTTTTGATGGACGCCGCCAACTGCTCCAGAGCCTCCTGCTCGAAGGATTTCCGGGGTTGGTGTTTGTCCGGCTCGATCTGAGAGATGCGCAGAGTGGTTTTTTCCTTGGGCTGCTCCTCCAAATCGAAGGAATTATCTTCAAAAAGGGCATCCAGCCCCTTTCCAAGTCCTTTTTTAGCTGCCATTTTCTTCACCTCACTGTTTTTTGATTGGTCAAAAATTCCCGTGCCAGCTCCCGATATGCCAAAGCGCCCTTGGAATAGCGATCGTAGAGCTGAACCGGTTTTCCGTGGCTCGGTGCCTCCGAAATCCGCACGTTCCGGGGGATAACGGTCTTATAAACCTTATCGCCGAAATATTTTTTGATCTCCCGTGCCACCTGCAGGGTAACGCTCAACTGACCGTTATACATCGTCATCAGAACCCCTTCGATATAAAGCCCGGGATTAAAGCGGGTCTTCACCGCTTTAATGGTATTCACTAACTGGGATACCCCTTCCAGCGCCAGATATTCCGGCTGAAGCGGAATCAGCACACTATTGGAGGCGATCAAAGCGTTTAAGGTTAATAAAGAAAGAGAAGGCGGGCAATCAATGATGATATAATCGTAGAGATGCCGCACCTGATTCAAGGCGGTTTTTAAGAGATTTTCCCGGTTTTCCTGCAGTACCAGCTCGATTTCGGCACCCGCCAGATCCATTGTGGCGGGCAAAATATCAACATTGGCGTATTTGGTGGAAAAAATCGCCTTGCGGATCTCGCAATCGCCGATCAGCACCGAATAAACGGACTGTTGAATGGATCGTTTGTTCAAGCCGAAGCTGCTGGTTCCGTTGGCCTGGGGATCGATATCCACAAACAGGGTCTTTTTCCCTTCTTCGGATAAGGAAAAGGTCAAGCTGACGGCGGTGGTGGTCTTCCCTACTCCGCCTTTTTGGTTGGCGATGGATATGATCTTACCCACGTTGTCCCTTCTTTCTTTGCATTACTACGGCATATTGTATCACAGTTCAACGAAAAATAAAAGGGTTTTTCAAAATTTAATAATGTTTCACGTGAAACATCCGGCATAAAGAATTCCCTCAATTGTTTCACGTGAAACAGCTTTTCCCTTGAATTTACCGGCTTTTTTGCTCTCTCCCTCCGTCTTTTTGCCTTGCAAAAAGACACCTCCCTCGTCAGAGGGAGGCAGAAGTATCATTATCGGCGCCTTTTTTGAGGCGCCCGGAGACTTTCAAAAAAGAGTGCCGAATTCGTCAACTCGACCCGAAGTTGTACAAAGGTACTACGAGAGGGAGAGTTGGCGGATAGCAGAAAATTTCAATCAAAACTCGGCACCAGCCGAGTTTTTTCCTTTAAAAAGAACAAGCAAGAAAGGAAGTGACTACCCCTTTCATCTTGCAACAAAAATAGGTAGTCACATTATTGTTCACTCATTTTCTGTGTTCGGCGCCTTTTTTGAGTCGCAAAAAGCGGATGCGTTGCCGCATCCGCTTTTCGGGGGGATTAGGATGTTTTGGGTATCCGAATAATATATTCAACAAACCGCTCATCCTCCGTAATGGAGGTTTGCGGCTTGATACCCGCTTGTTTCAGGGTGGAAACGGTGTGATCCAGCGTGTTGATGCAAAGCCGGATATCCTTGATGGAGCAAATCCGTTTCGGCTTTTTTCGCTTCGGCTTCGGCGTTAAGCATCGTTCCACCAGGGCTTCCGTTTCCTGAACGGTGCATTGCTTTTCGATCACCTGCTCCAGAAGCTCCATCACCTGCTCCGGCTCTTTTATTTTTAAAAGTGCACGGGCGTGGCGTTCGGTGAGACCGTTGGTGCGGATCAAAATCTGTGCGCTGATCGGCAGGCGCAGAAGCCTTAGCTTATTGGCGACGGTGGAGGGATCCTTGTTCACCGCTCGTGCAATTTCTGCCTGGGTCAACGAAAAATCCTCCATCAGCCGCCGATAAGCTGCGGCCTCTTCAAAGAAAGAGAGATCCTCCCGCTGCAAATTCTCGATCAGAGAAAGGCGAGCCGCCGCCGCAGCGGTTTTATCGGTTAAAATGCAGGGAACCTTGGTGAGACCGGCCATTTTTGCGGCTCGGAGCCGCCGCTCACCGGCGATCAGCAGATAACGCCCTTCCTCCCTGCGCACCAGGAGAGGCTGCAGAATACCGTTGGCGGCAATGCTTTCGGATAGCTCCCTCAGCGGCTGATCTGCAAAAACAGACCGGGGCTGATGGGTGGCTGCCGCCAGCTCCTCCACGGGGATCCAATGTAATCCTTCCTTTTGCTGAAACAATGCCATTGGCTCCCCTCCTCTCTTGTCTAAAGTATAAAACGGGATATGCCGAAATGCAAGAAAAACCCCTCGACAAAATCTGCCGAGGGGTGCGAAATGGGGCGTTTTATGAAAGGGCGGACAGCTCTTTTTTCAGGCTTTTGGCGGAGATCACGGAAACATAGGCATCCTGCACATAGCCGTTTTTGTCGATAAAATATGTGATGGGCGTGCCGCTGATCTGATAGGTTTTGGCGATTTCACCGTCGATATCAAATAAAATATGGGGAAAATCGATGTTTCGCTCCGCTAAACGTTTCTTTTGCTCGGCGATGGTGCCCTTGGTGGTGGAAACGGCGATGACGTCCACGTTCGGGTAGTCCGGAGCGATATCCCGCAGACGTTCCATCAATTCCACCGCCTTGCCGGTATCCAGATCAAAAAAGACTAAAACCGTTCCCTTTTGCCCATAATTATCAGAAAGGGAGTATAAGGTTTTCTCGTCGGCGCAAACGCCGGTGATATCGATGGCTTTTTGGGGTTCATCCCCGATGATGAGATCGGCGATGAGCCAAGAGATCAGGCAAAGAACGGCAACGCCCAGAACCACCAAAACACGCCGGGCAAAATTGGATTTTTTCATTCTGTTCACATCCTTTATTTCATTATACTCCTTTTGAAAAGGCGTTTCAACGGTTTATTTTCAAAAATACTTGAACCGTTCAGCGATTCATTATATAATATAATGAAGAATATTTTCAGAAAGGAATCGGCGATGAAGGGATTTTTCTTTGAAGAGAAGAACGGACTCTGCACGTTAAAGTGTGAGGCTTTGGCGGAAGCGGGGATCCCCCACGGATTTTCCACCCGGCAGGGCGGGGTCAGCAAGGGCGAGCTCAGCACCTTGAACTTCGCCTATAATCGGGAGGATGCCGCCAACGTGGACGAAAATTTCCGCCGGTTCTGCGCCGCCAATCGGCTGCCTTTTGAAAGTATGGTGCTCACCCACCAAACCCACAAGGATACCGTTGCGACCGTGGACGCCTCCTTTAAAAATAAGGGGCGGGAACGCTCCCTGCGGGAGACCGACGGTCTGGTGACCGCCACGCCCGGCGTGGGGTTGGTTTGCTTTGTTGCGGATTGCGTGCCCATTTTACTCGCCGATCCGAAGGCGAAGGTGGTGGCGGCCGTTCATAGCGGCTGGCGGGGCACGGTTCAAGGCATCGCCGCACGGGCTGTGGAGAAAATGGAAGCCCTGGGGGCAAAACCTCAAAATATCATTGCCGCCATCGGTCCTTCGATCGGACCCTGCTGCTTCGAGGTGGGACCCGAGGTTCAGGAGGCGTTTGATTGCGCCTTTCCGGGGATGCTGCCTCTGTGCCCCTCCCGCCGGGAGGGGCATTCGATGATCGATCTCTGGCAGGCGTGCCGCCTCGTTCTGGAAGGGGCGGGACTGGCAAAAAACCGGATTTTTTGCTGTGAAATCTGTACTTACTGTAATAATAAGCAGTTTTATTCCCATCGGTATACGAACGGGCGGCGTGGAAACCAGATCGGCGCCATCGGGTTGGAGGAGTCGAGATGAAAAGACTTTGTTTGATTTTGCTGGCACTTACGCTGCTGCTTTCGGGGTGCGGCGACGGCGTTTATTCGCCGGAGGATAACCGGCTGGGAGCGTTTGCGGATGCCCAAAAGGAGGAGGCGGAGGTTCTTCCGCCCCGGCAATCCATGGCGATGATCTATTATGAGGATATGGATCAGAATCCCCTGACCGCCACCAACCGGGAAAACCACGAGCTTTTAAAATTGGTCTATAGCCCCCTCATCCGGCTGGATGCCGCCTGGAAGCCGGTTTACGTGCTGGCGGGCGGGATCACGGTGGAGGGAACCCGCTGCACGGTGGTGCTGCGGGAGGGCTTGAAATTCAGCGACGGCTCTGCCGTGACGGCTTCGGACGTTTCGGCGTCGATCCGCACCATCCGCAGAACCCCCACCTCCCCTTATTATAGCCGGCTGGCGAACGTGCGGAGCTGGGAGGTGGCGGACAATCGCACCATTATGCTTAATCTGCGGGAGCCGGATGCGGATTTTATCAACAATCTGGATCTGCCGGTGGTGAAAAAAAGCGGTTTGGCAGGGTGCGGACCCTATCGGTTCGGGACGCATAACGGAAAAACCGTTTTGGTGCCCAATGAGCATTATTTTGAGAAGCCCAACGTTCAAACCATTGAATTGAAGGCGCCTGCCAACGTGCAGGAGCGGCAGAATCTGTTTTCCGTGGGTCTTTTGGACGTGTATTTCGAATCGGAGGAGAGCGATCCGGAGTTTTCCGGCGGCAGGGACTACCGGGTGCAGACCTATGCGGGCGACGATCTGATCTTTTTGGGGATCAATTGCCAAAAGAATTATCTGAATCAAGCCGGGATCCGGGCATTTTTGAATCGACTCCCGGAGCGGGAGAAGATCGCCCGGGAGGTGCTTCTGGATCAGGCGGAGCCCACGGCGTATCCCTTCCGGGCGGGCTGGTTCAAGGCGGAGGGGCTGACCCACCGAAGGGATTGGACAGCCGCCCAGAAGAAGGACGCCGCCAATGCGGTGGGGCTCAACTTAACTGAAAAGGCAATGCTGGATCAAAACGGAGCGCAGCTGGCATTTTCCCTTCTGGTTTCCGAGTCCGGCGTGGTGCAGAAGAACGTGGCGCAGGCGGTTGCGGAAAGCTTTGCCCTTTCCGGCGTGAAGATCACGGTTGAAGCCGTCAGCCGGGAGGAGTACGAAAAACGGCTTGCCGCCGGGGAGTTTGATCTCTATCTGGGTGAAATCAAAACCGGCAGGAGCCTGAATACGGCGCTTTACGCCGCCGGGAGCGGGGTGAATTTCAGCTTCGGCGATTTTTCCGCTTTGGAAACGGCTGCGGCGGCATACCGATCCGGCGAAGCCGATTTGAAGGCAGTCGCCGCCGCCTTTGATGCCGCCACGCCTCTGTTCCCCATCGCCTATCGGCAGGGGTTGGTTTTCACCGCCGCCGACGTGGGCGATTTCTCCGGTCAGGGCAGCTGGGCGATCTATGGCGATATCACAAAGCTGAAGCTGATGGAACGCCGGAAAAAATCCTGAAATTTGTGTAATCGGCGGGATTTTTCCCCTTAAACCGCCAAAAAGTTGGGGAAAATCGAGAATTTCAAAAAAATGGTAGACGAAATAAAGTTTTGTGTTATAATATTAGGTGGTATTGAACGCCCCCCGGCGTTCGGTATCCGAAAATATCGTAAAAAATTTATATATGGAGGAAAAAGAATTCATGAGCAAAAAGTTTGTTTACCTCTTCTCCGAGGGCGACGCAACCATGAGAAACCTTCTGGGCGGTAAGGGTGCAAACCTGGCCGAGATGACCAAGATCGGTCTTCCCGTTCCCCAGGGTTTCACCGTAACCACCGAGGCTTGTACCCAGTATTATGAGGACGGCCGCAAGATCAATGCCGAGATTCAGGCAGAGATCATGAAGTATATCGATAAGATGGAAGGCATCACCGGCAAGAAATTCGGTGATAAGGAAAATCCCCTTCTGGTTTCCGTTCGGTCCGGTGCCCGTGCTTCGATGCCCGGTATGATGGATACCATCCTGAACCTGGGTCTGAACGAAGAAGTGGTTGAAACCATGGCAAGGCAGTCCGGCAATGCCCGTTGGGCATACGACTGCTACCGTCGGTTCATCCAGATGTATTCCGACGTTGTTATGGAGGTCGGCAAGAAGTATTTCGAAGTGCTGATCGACGAAATGAAGGAAAAGAAGGGCGTTACTCAGGACGTTGATCTGACCGCCGAGGATCTGAAGGAATTGGCCGGCCAGTTTAAGGCTGAATATAAGAGCAAGATCGGTAAGGACTTCCCCAGCGATCCCAAGGAACAGCTGATGGGCGCCGTTGAGGCTGTGTTCCGCTCCTGGGATAACCCCCGTGCCAACGTTTATCGCCGTGATAACGATATCCCCTATTCCTGGGGTACTGCCGTTAACGTGCAGATGATGGCGTTCGGTAATATGGGCGACGATTGCGGTACCGGCGTTGCCTTCACCCGTGACCCCGCAACCGGCGAACCCGGTCTGATGGGCGAATTCCTCACCAATGCGCAGGGCGAAGACGTGGTTGCCGGCGTTCGCACGCCGATGCCCATCGCCGAGATGGCAGACAAATTCCCCGAGGCTTTTGCTGATTTCAAAAAGGTTTGCGCCATTCTGGAGGATCACTACCGTGATATGCAGGATATGGAATTCACCGTGGAACACGGCAAGCTCTTTAT
>CAZIQE010000198.1:0-4625 GCA_964541385.1 uncultured Eubacteriales bacterium
CATCAAGGAATGTGCCGAACAAACGAAGGACGAGGATTCCATCGGCTGCGCCAAATTGGTGGTGTTTGCCAACGTGCCCGAGGATAACCCGTTTATGGCAGGTGCCTTCCATGGGGTAGGCGAGGGCGAATGTGCGATCAACGTGGGCGTTTCCGGCCCCGGCGTGGTGAGCAGCGCCATTGCAAAAATGCCGAACGCCAATATCACGGAGATCGCCGATTGCGTGAAGAAAACGGCGTTCAAGATCACCCGGATGGGTCAGATGGTGGCGAAT
Organism: uncultured Eubacteriales bacterium; assembly: GCA_964541385.1. Classification (GTDB taxonomy): domain Bacteria; phylum Bacillota; class Clostridia; order Oscillospirales; family QAKW01; genus QAKW01. The sequence goes on from CAZIQE010000198.1 coordinate 275, forward strand.
GAGGCTTGCCGCCGGCTGAACGTTCCCTTCGGGATCGTGGATCTCTCGCTGGCTCCCACCCCGGCTGTGGGCGATAGCGTGGCGCATATTCTGGAAGAGATGGGCTTGGAGCGGTGCGGAACCCACGGCACCACCGCTTGCCTGGCTCTATTGAACGACGCCGTGAAAAAAGGCGGCATTATGGCTTCCTCCCACGTGGGCGGGCTGAGCGGTGCATTCATTCCCGTTTCCGAGGATGCGGGGATGATCCGTGCTGCGAGCGAAGGGGCGCTCACTCTCGATAAGCTGGAGGCGATGACCGCCGTTTGCTCCGTGGGTCTGGATATGATCGCCATCCCCGGCGATACCCCCGCCTCCACCATTGCGGCGATCATTGCCGATGAGATCAGTATCGGCGTGATCAATAATAAGACCACCGCCGTTCGTGTGATCCCCGCCATCGGCAAGGGCGTTGGGGAAAGCGTTGCCTTCGGCGGACTTTTAGGCGAAGCGCCCATTATGCCTGTCCACGGCGAAAGCAGCGAAAAATTCATCAGCCGTGGCGGACGAATCCCGGCACCCATCCATTCCTTACGAAACTAAAATATGATTTCATTTGGAGGGATAATATGAAAAAAGCGATTGTTTTAACGGTATTGCTGGTCTTGTCTATTATTCTCATCATAACGGTTGCCGCCTGTTCAAAGAATGTTCCTATTGAAACAGAGAAAATTGAGCGGGTCGAATTCAGAAAAGATGTTCCTGCGGAATTGCAAATAGTAAACGGTAATAAGACCATAAAAGTGTATTATTATGAAACCAGAAACTACTCTCAAGAGCAATATCGAAATATCTATTTAGATCAGGATCGTAATGAATATCATTTTTATCCGGACAATCGTGTTGCCTCATATATTTTGAATAAGCAGGTTTCTGCAAAAAAACGCTCTCAAAAAAAGAAACAAACGGTTTTGAGCGAGAAGGAATTAGAGCAAATCGCATTTTCATACGCTTCCGGTCTTTATCAGAATCCTTTGGACGGTTTTTCTACGGAAAGCATCAAGTATAAAGAAGCATTAAACTACTATACGGTTCGCTTTGTTAAGTATTATGGAAATGATTCTTTGAAAATCATCGGTCCGGTAGTAAATGTGAAAATTTTTCCGGATGGAACCGTAGATGCATGCATAACGTCGGATTTCTATGATTTTGAAAATTTTAATGAAGCGAGCCTGTCCGGTCTAACGAAAAAGGATATTTTAGATTTTGCGGAAGATAAGGTTAAAGCCTTATACAACGATTTTGAGGAGTTTCAAATAAAAGCGGTCTTTTTGGCGAAATCAAAAGAAACTTTTATTTTGAATATTCATACGGAGGTAAAAATGAATTTCGAAGCAAAAGTACTGGAGATTTTCCCGTATGCATATTCGAAAGCGTAAATTAAAAAGAGCATTGCGTAAGCAATGCTCTTTTTTGGCGTGAGAAAAACTTTATTTATTCATCTGGGCTGGCTTCAGCAGCGGCTTGAATATCGGGATCGTAGGAATAGATGGGCTTCACATCCTTGCCCCGCACCTTTCTGTCTACATAGTTTTTGGTGATCTTCGCCACCAAAGGCAGCATAAACAGAACGCCGATCAGGTTGGGGATCATCATCAGACCGTTGAAGGTATCGGAGATATCCCAAGCCAGAGAAGAAGAAAGAACAGCGCCTAAGACAACGGTGCAAACGTGAATAATGCGGAAGATGATCGTGGTCTTGGTGCCAAAGAGATATTCCCAGGCCTTGGAGCCGTAATGCGACCAACCCAGAATGGTGGTAAAAGCGAAGAGGAACATGGCGATCGCCACAAACTTCTGGCCGATATTGCCCCAGGAGAATACCTCGTTGAAGGCGCCGCCCACCATCGTGGCATCATTCAGACCGTCTGCAATCGCACCGGTAGTGGCATTGAAAACGCCGCCGTTCAGCCCGCCGGAGGTCAATACCACCAGAGCGGTCATGGTGCAAACCACCATCGTATCGGCAAATACTTCAAAAATGCCCCACATCCCCTGTTTAACAGGCTCTTTCACGCTGGAATTGGAATGAACCATAACGGAGGAGCCCAACCCGGCTTCATTGGAGAAAACGCCCCGCTTAAAGCCGTTGGTCATCGCCACGATCACGCCGCCTAAGCCGCCGCCCACAAAGGCCTGAGGCTTAAAGGCGTTCACAAAGATGGCCTTGAAGGCGGGCAGGATCGCATCGTAGTTCACGCCGATGATCACCAAGCTGCCTAAAACGAACAAAACCACCATAAAGGGCACGACCTTTTCGGCAACGTTGGCAATTCTTTTCACACCGCCCAGAGTGATCACGGCGGTGAGGATCATCACCGCAACGCCCAGCAGCAGCTCATAAAGAGAGACGTCGGCAAACAGATTGATGGAAGAGAGAGCCTTCACGTCGAAAGCGGCGGCAACGTTGGCAACGATCTTATTCACCTGACCCATCGAGCCGATCCCGAAGGAAGCGAGCATGGCGAAGATGCAGAAAAGAACCGCCAGAATTTTGCCCAGGTTTTTGAAGCTGGCCTTGGCGTGCGCATCCTGATAGGCGTAGCCGCCCAGACCGTCACGCAGATAATACATTGCGCCGCCGGACCATTCGCCCTCGCTGTTTTTGCGGCGGAAATAAATCCCTAACGTGTTTTCAGCGAAGTTGGTCATCATTCCGAAGAAAGCGGCAACCCACATCCAGAATACTGCGCCTGCCCCGCCCACGGCAATGGCGGCGGCAACGCCGGCAATGTTGCCGGTGCCCACGGTTGCCGCCAATGCGGTACACAACGCCTGGAAGGGAGAGATCACGCCCTTTTCCTTGCGGTGCTTCATCACGTTTTTGGTAAACATACTGCCAACGGTGTTTTTCCACCAGAGCCCAAAGTGGGAGACCTGGAAGAATTTGGTGCAGCAGGTTACGATCACGCCGGTGCCGATCAAAAGCGCCAGCCCGAAAATACCCCAAACCACACCGTTGATGCTGCCGTTGATTTCAGCAATTTTGTCGAGGATCATTTTTCTTTTCTCCTTTAATAAAATAAAAACCGGACCGCTTTGGCGATCCGGCAAAATAACAAAATGAATTCTTGATCAAAAGAATGTGCGCTTTGTCCTTTTGCCTGAGAGTTTCACCTGGCGGCTTGCCCCTTCGGCACCCAAATGAATGGGATTCTCCAAAGTTCCGTTCCCCTGCAGTTTTCCTGCCGGGATCCTCCGGAAATATTCGGTTTTCGATAAACAGATTCTAACAGATGTTTTGATAAAATGCAAGTAAAATTTACAATTTTTTAAATTTTTTTTGATCCTGCAAAATTTTCTTTTCGTATCGATCCTCTTCGGAGTAGATGCAGCCGCAGTATTTCTGCATATACATCCCCGTTTCCCGTGCCTCCGCCTGCCCCTCCCGGTAGCGGGGCGAAAAATCATAGGGCAGGAATTTAATATGATGGCTTTCCGCCGCCTTCTGCCCGATTTCAAAGATCAATTCTTTATTCTGATAAGGGGAAACCGTTAAAGTGGTGGCAATGGCGGTGTAGCCCTGCTCCGCCGCATAGCGGGCAGTTTCCTCCAAACGAACGGCATAGCAAAAGGCGCATCGGTTTTCAATATCGTGGCAAACGGCCTTGGTAAACCGCTTTAATCCGTATTCATCCTGCACCGTCAGCGCAAGCCCGATGCTTTTCGCATATTCGATCAAGGTATCCCGCCGGGTGCGGTATTCCATATAAGGATGGATATTGGGATTATACCAAAAGCCCGTGGGCTCCAGCCCCTCCTCCCGCAACTGCCTAACGCAAGCCACGGCGCAGGGTGCGCAGCAGATGTGTAATAATAGCTTTTCCATATTCGATCCTCTCTTTTCCTTTATTCTACAATAAAATTGCGCCCTTTTCAAGCCTTTCCCTTGAAATGGGCAGGGGAGTACGCTATAATAAGGGGCAGAAAAGAGGCGAAATCTTCTATGAATTTATATTTAAAGGGCGTAAAGAACGGCTTGCCCATCGGGTTGGGTTATCTTTCCGTTTCCTTTGCTTTCGGGTTGGCGGCGGTTCATGCGGGTTTGCCCCTATGGGCGGCGGTGGCAATCTCTATGACAAACCTGACCTCCGCTGGGCAATTGGCGGGCTTGGGCGTAATTGCGGCATCGGGCAGTATGATCGAAATGGCGCTGACCCAGCTGGTGATCAACCTGCGCTATGCCTTGATGTCCGTTTCCCTTTCCCAAAAATTAGATGAGAGCGTGAAGCCGCTCCAACGGCTGGGCGTGGCGTTCGGGAATACCGATGAAATTTTTGCGATGGCGATCAATGCTCCGGAGCCGATCAAG
>CAZIQE010000199.1:0-4014 GCA_964541385.1 uncultured Eubacteriales bacterium
TCCACGCCGAAGGTGGGAGCGACCGTGGGGCGGGCGTTGGTGCCGGTGAGACCGATACAGCCTGCCTTGGCGGCCATCGAGGTATAGTACCCTGCGATACCGTAGTGGCAGGAGTTCCGAACAACGACCATTCCCATCCCATATTCCTTCGCCTTGGCGATCGCCATACGCATCGCCTTATAGCCGATGACCTGACCCATTCCGTCGTGACCGTCTACCACGGCGGTGGTGGGGGTTTCCTTGACGATATCAAAATTCGTTACGGGGTTTTGGATCCCCGCCTTGATCCGATCCAGATAAATGGGCTTAAAGCGGTTGACACCGTGGGATTCGATCCCACGCTTATCGGATTCCAGAAGAACGTCTGCAACGATTCTCGCATCCTCTTCGGGAACGCCATAGCCCTTGAACGCATCGATCACGAAGTTGGTGATCATATCCCAGTTAACAATGTTTGTTTTAGCCATTTGAAAGATCCTCCTAATCATTCTATTCTGCCGTGAGCGTAAAAAAAGTGCGCAACAAGCCCAAGCCCCGATGGGGCCATCTTGCTACGCACTCTCAAAACTCTCTTGTGCAGTTATTTACCGATCTCATTATAACATACTTTTAAAAAATGTCAATCTGTTTTTTTGAAAAATCACAGGCAATAAAAAATGATGCCGAAATATTGCAGGATACTCACCAATACCACGAAAAGATTGAATACCGAATGCATATACCTTAAAGGACGTTTGCCGTGACCGCCGATGCCGTAAAATAAAGCACCAACCGTATAGGAAATGCCGCCCGCCAGCACCCAGCCGAATCCCGCAGGCGTTAACGCACGGATGGCATATTTGCCCGTGAAGACCACGCACCAGCCCATCAGAAGATAAAGCACCATCGATACGATTTTATAACGCTTCAGATCAATGGCATTGAAAACGATGCCCAACGCCGCCAGCCCCCAAACGAAACCGAAAACGCTCCATGCCAGCGCAGGGTTTTCCCGCATCATTCCGGTGAAGACGATCGGGGTATAGGTGCCGGCGATCAGAATATAGATGGTGCAATGATCGATGATCTGAAAGACCTTTTTTGCCGTGGGCGGTTTCAAGCCGTGATAGATGCTGGACATACTGTAGAGCACCACCATCGAAAAGCCGTAAATGAACGCCGCCACAATGCCGAACGCATTGCCGGTGAAAAACGCCTTGACAACGCAGGTTGCCAGAGCGGCAATGCCAAATGCGCCGCCCACGATATGGGATACCATATTGAAGATCTCCTCGCCACGGGTGTAGTTCGGCAGCAGACGATCCTTCAGCTTGATCCGATTCATAGAACAACCTCCTTTATAATTAGATTATAGCCGAATCCACGGCAGAATGTCAAAAAAATAAAAACACCGTTAACCCGCTTTAAATCCGGGTTTTCGGTGTTTTTATTTTCTTAAATTTATTTAAGATTTAAGCTTTTCTTAAGGAAATTTAATGCGATTCCCTTATTTCGTCCAAAAACGAGCCGATCCGGCGGAGCGCCTCTTTGATATGCTCCGTGGAATAGCAATAGGAGGCACGCACAAATCCTTCTCCGCCCCTGCCGAAAGCCGTGCCGGGCACGACTGCCACGTGTTTATCCTCCAAAAGCCGCTGACAGAAGGTTTCGCTATCCATACCGGTGCTCTCGATACAGGGGAAGGCATAAAACGCTCCCTTGGGATCCCGGCAGGTAAGCCCCAGCCGGTTAAATCCATCCACGATCAGCCGGCGGCGCATATCATATTCTTCCACCATTTCCGCCACTACGTCATCGCATTGGGTCATCGCCGCCACCGCCGCATACTGGGAAACGGTGGGGGCGCACATAATGGCATACTGGTGGATCTTGACCATCTGCTTTAAAATCTCCCCGGGGCCGCAGGCATAGCCCAACCGCCAGCCGGTCATAGAGAAGGTTTTGGAAAAGCCGTTGATCACGACGGTGCGCTCCTGCATCCCCGGCAGAGCGGCAACGGAAACGTGGCGTTTACTGCCGAAGGTGAGCTCCGCATAAATTTCATCGGAGAGCACCAGAATATCCGTGCCCCGCAAAACGGCGGCGATTTTTTCCAGATCCGCTTTTTCCATAATCGCCCCGGTGGGGTTGCAGGGATAGGGCAGGATCAAAAGCTTCGTTTTGGGCGTGATCGCCGCCTGCAATGCTTCGGGCGTTAGCTTAAATTGGTCTTCCGCCTTCGTTTCAATGATCACCGGCACCCCGCCCGCCAGGCGGGTGATGGGCTCATAGCAGACGAAGCTGGGTTGGGGGATGATCACCTCGTCCCCCGGCTGAACCACCGCCCGGATGCAACCGTCGATGGCTTCGCTCCCCCCAACGGTCACCAGCACTTCCCGCACCGGATCATAGGAGAGATCATATTTTTTCTTTACGTAACCGGCAATGGTTTCCCTGAGGTTCTGCAAGCCCCAATTGGAGGTATAGCGGGTCTTGCTCGCTTCCAGAGCCTTGATCCCCGCCTTGCGGATCTGCCAGGGAGTGGGGAAATCCGGTTCGCCCACGCCCAGAGAGATCACGTCGTCCATCGTTTCGGCGATATCAAAGAATTTTCGGATACCGGAGGGCTTGATATTCACAGCCTCCGGGTTCAAAAGCTTCATATAATCGATCATAAGGAAAACAGCCCTCTATCATCCGTTTTTTCATCGCAGAGATCCAGATCCATTTCCTTATAGCGGCGAAGCATAAAGTGGGTGGAGGTGGAGATCACGCTTTCGATGGTGGAAAGCTCCTTGGCAACGAACATCGCCACGCCCTGGAAGGTTTTCCCCTTCACGATCACGCAGAGATCATAGCCGCCGGACATCAGATAAACGCTTTCCACTTCCGGATATTTCATCACTTTTTTAGCCACTTCTTCAAAGCCTAAGCCCGCCTTGGGCGTAACCTTCAGTTCGATCAGAGCGGAAACGTAGGCGTTATCCATCCGCTCCCAGTCGATCACGGCCTTATAGCCCCGGATCACGCCGGCTTCCTCCAGTTCCTTCATATCCAAAACGACCTGCGCCTCATCCAGACCGGTCATGGTTGCCAGATCCTGAATGGAGGTACGACCGTTTTTATTTAATAAATTCAAAAGCTTCAGATTCATTTTTATTCTCCTTCATAAAGGGGAAACCGAGCGCAAAGCTCCAACACTTCCCTGCGGACACGCTCTTTGTTTCCTTCAAAATCAGCGATACAATCCTTGATCCAGCCGGCGATCAGCTCCATTTCCGGCTCCTTGAAGCCACGGGTGGTCACGGCGGGAGAGCCGATCCGCAAGCCGCTGGTTACAAACGGCTTTTCGGGATCATCGGGGATGGCGTTTTTATTGGCGGTGATATGCACCTCATCCAGCCGATGCTCCAGCTCCTTTCCGGTGATGCCGGTGCCCCGGAGATCTAAGAGCAATAGATGATTATCCGTGCCGCCGGAAACCAGCCGAACCCCCTCTGCCAAGAGCTTCTTTTCGAGTGCCTTGGCGTTCTTCACGATCTGCGCCTGATACTCTTTAAAGGCGGGCTGCAGGGCTTCGCCGAAGCAAACGGCCTTGGCGGCGATAATATGCACCAAGGGGCCGCCCTGCGTGCCGGGGAAAATCGCCTTATCGATGGCCTTTGCATACTCTTCCTTGCAGAGGATCAATCCGCCCCGGGGACCACGCAGCGTTTTATGGGTGGTGGTGGTTACGATATCCGCATAGGGGATCGGAGAGGGATGAAGCCCCGCCGCCACCAGACCGGCGATATGCGCCATATCCACCATCAGCATTGCCCCAACCTCCTTGGCGATTCTGCCGAGGCATTCAAAATCAATGATCCGGGGATAAGCGGAAGCACCGGCAACGATCAGCTTCGGCTGATGCTCCTTCGCCAGTTTTTCCACCTCATCATATTCGATCCTGCCGGTTTCGGCACTCACGCCGTAGGGCACGAAATTGAAATAGGAGCCGGACATATTCACGGGACTGCCGTGGGTGAGATGGCCGCC
>CAZIQE010000200.1:0-1937 GCA_964541385.1 uncultured Eubacteriales bacterium
GAAAATTAGCAATCTGTGCCCCGCCTGACAGAGCTGTTTCAGAATTAGTGTTTGATGAGCGGAAACAGCGGGTTGAAACGGTTCCAAACCTGCGGAAAAACCATGGCGGAATGGAGTACGAGTATTTTAAATTCCATATAATTCGTAAGGAATCCAAGAAAAAACGGCTCTCTGTCAATAGTTGGGGTGAAGGATCCTCAATAATGTAACAAATGATGCTCTGTCTGTCCCCTGGGGGTACCCCCAGGGGGCGAATTTTGTGCTTTCGGTGATTGGATGCGACGTTGTTTTTTAAGTGATTGGATGCGGCGCTGTTTTTTTAATTAAGATGTAAAATTCGGTTGCGGAACCGTGTGAAATTATGAACGCCGTAACTGATGCGTTTCAGAACCTTAATTTTGTTGTTCATCCCCTCGATTCTTCCGTTGGTATAGCCGAATTCTATGGAATTCAAAATACTCGTGCTCCATTCCGCCATGGTTTTCCCGCAGGCTTGGAACCGTTTCAAGCCACTATTTCCGCTCATCAGGCACCAATTTTTCAGCAAATCGTAGGCGTCGCTTCGGTCGTTCGCATGGAAAACATCGTAAAAACGTTCCTTCAGATTGTACGCCTTTTCCAATTTCGGTGATGCGAAAAATACTTGAGATATCAAGGTTTTTTCATCGTCCTTCAGCTTTTTTCTCGATTTGCGGAGAAGGGGTGCGGTTCGTTTATAGCGAAGGCGGCTATCCTTGTTCAACTCCTTTTGCTCCTCTTTTCGCACTGCTTCCATCGCCCATCCGGCCTGGCGGATCACGTGATATTTGTCCGCAATATGCTTCGCCTTTTTGAAGCAAGTCCGGCAAAGATCCCGGTACGGTTTCCATAGATCGCTCACAAAAAATTCCACCTTCGACGTGTCTTTTTTGCTGAAATACAGGGCTAAATCCGCATATTTGCGGCTTGGGAGAATATCAATAATTTCTCCCGTTTCCCCATTCATCAGGATGCACTGGAACTTCTCATCCCCCGCATTCCCACGGAATTCATCAATTAAAAGCACCCGAGGCAAAGGCTTGGCTCCGTAGCCGACGCAGTCAAAAATCCGCAACACCGTGGCAATGGAAACATGGTGCTTTCGGGCGACGTGAGTGTACGAAACAGACTCCCTCAAGCTGTTTATGATATTCGCTGTAACCCTTGCAGTTCTGCGGAAATATCGGGGAAGAAAGAAAATATTTTCGCAGAACCGCTTGCCGCAATCCGGACAAACGTAGCGTCGTTTTCGCAGTCTTAAAACCACTTGTTTTCCCCGAAGATCCAGATCCGTGACCCGCTGAAGCCGGTAGTCGTGAATGCGATCCGTTTCGGCTCCGCAGCAGGGACATTTGTGCTTTTTTCGGTTCATGACCAGAGAAATCACAATTTTTTCATTGTTTTCTTCGATATTTTCAATCTTTGCCTCTTGTAATCCGAGTAATTTTGTGATATAATCCATAGTGTTGAGTTTCGTTTGAAATCCTTTCTGAAGTTTTGTTTGCACTTGACATTATAAAGGATTTTCTTTCAAAACTCAACACTTTTTTGCCTTTTTCAAAAATGTAAAAAATAAATGCTGGGTGTTACCCCAACATTTATTATAGAACCGAAAAAACGCAACGAAACAAAACCGGAACAACAGAGAGAATTTGCGCCATACTATTTTTATCTTAATAGAAAAAGAAAAATGATATTCAGAAAATTTTCAACTCAACGATCTTTCATTTCTGTATAGGGAACATCTGATTTTACGCAAATATAAGCGGGACGCAGTATCTTTTCTGCATTCTGAATTTCCTCAATTCGATGTGCGCTCCAGCCGGCAATCCGGGAAGCTGCAAATATGGGAGTATATAATTCATACGGCAATTCCAGCATACGGTAAATCAGGCCGGAATAAAAATCAACGTTTGCGC
>CAZIQE010000201.1:0-1536 GCA_964541385.1 uncultured Eubacteriales bacterium
CGTATATCGGCAAGAAAATTACGGTCGGCGGCTGGGTACGCTCCAACCGTGCATCGAAGAATTTCGGATTCATCGTTTTGAACGACGGCACTTTTTTTGAGCCTTTGCAAGTTGTTTACGGTGACGCTTTAAATAATTTCAGCGAATTGAGCAAAATCAACGTTGGCGCCGCATTGATCGTGACCGGCACTCTGGTTGAAACGCCCAATTCCAAGCAGCCCTTTGAGATTCAGGCGGAAACCATCGAGGTGGAGGGAATATCTACGCCCGATTATCCCCTGCAGAAGAAACGCCATAGCCTGGAATATTTAAGAACGATCCCGCATCTTCGTGCCAGAACCAATACCTTTCAGGCGGTTTTCAGAGTACGCTCCCTGGCGGCTTACGCCATCCATAAATTTTTTAATGAACGAAACTTCATCTATGTGCATACGCCCTTGATCACCGGCAGCGATTGCGAGGGCGCAGGCGAAATGTTCCGGGTAACCACGCTGGATCTCAATAATCTGCCCTTGGATGAAAACGGCAGGGTGGATGATCGCCGGGATTTCTTCAATAAGGTGACCAGTCTGACCGTTTCCGGCCAGCTAAACGGCGAAACCTATGCCCAGGCCTTTAAGAATATCTATACCTTCGGTCCCACGTTCCGGGCAGAAAATTCCAACACCACCCGCCATGCCGCTGAATTCTGGATGATCGAGCCGGAAATCGCCTTTGCTGATTTAAAGGACGATATGATGCTGGCGGAGAGTATGCTGAAATACATCATCCGCTATGTGATGGAAAATGCGCCGGAGGAGATGGCGTTCTTCAATCAGTTTATCGATCCCGGCCTGATCGACCGCCTGAACCACGTGTTGGAAAGCGAATTCGGCCACGTTACCTATACGGAAGCCATTGAAATTCTGGAGAAAAACAACGATCGATTTGATTATCCGGTGCATTGGGGCAGCGATCTGCAAACGGAGCACGAACGCTATCTCACCGAAGAAATTTTCAAGCGTCCGGTATTTGTTACCGACTATCCCAAGGAAATCAAGGCCTTCTATATGAAGCTGAATCCGGACGGAAAGACGGTTGCCGCAATGGACTGCCTGGTGCCCGGCATCGGCGAGATCATCGGCGGCAGCCAGCGTGAAGACGATCTGGAGCTTTTAAAGGCGAGAATGAAGGAATTGAATCTGAAGGAAGAGGACTACGGGTTTTATCTGGATCTTCGCAAATACGGTTCCACCCGCCACGCCGGCTTCGGCTTGGGCTTTGAGCGGTGCGTTATGTATCTCACCGGTATGGGCAATATCCGTGATGTAATACCATTCCCCCGAACCGTAAATAATTGCGAACTTTAAAAAAGGCACCGACCGCAGAAAATGAGTGAATAAAAAAGTGACTACCTATTTTTATTGCTTGATAAAATAGGTAGTCACTTCTCTTTTTGATTGTTCTTTTTAAAGGAAAAAACTCGGCAGCAGCCGAGTTTTGAATGAAATTTTCTGCTATCCGCCAAAATGACCTCTCGCAGTATCTATATACAGC
>CAZIQE010000202.1:0-2344 GCA_964541385.1 uncultured Eubacteriales bacterium
GGGCAAGAGCACAACCTTGAAATCCGTGGCGGGGATTTTGCAATTTGACGAGGGCGAGGTTTATATCGACGGAACCTCGATCAGGGAAAATCCCCTGGAATGTAAGCGGAAATTCGCCTATATCCCCGATAATCCCGATCTCTATGACTTTATGACGGGCATCAAGTATCTGAATTTCATTGCCGATATCTTCGGCGTCGGTGCCGGGGAGCGGCAGGAGCGGATCCGCAAATATGCCGATCTTTTTGAGTTGACGGACGATCTGGCTCAGCCCATCGCCGCCTACTCCCACGGGATGAAGCAGAAGCTGGCGATCATCTCCGCCTGGCTCCATGAGCCGAACCTTATCCTGATGGACGAGCCGTTCGTGGGGCTGGATCCCAAAGCCTCGCATCTATTGAAGGAGATGATGCGTGAGGTTTGCGATCAGGGCGGGGCGATCTTCTTCTCGACCCACGTGCTGGAGGTGGCGGAAAAGCTCTGCGATAAGGTTGCCATCATCAAGGGCGGAAAGCTCATCCGCTCCGGCACCATGGAGGAGGTCAAGGGGGACGACTCCCTGGAGGACGTGTTCCTGGAACTGGAGGGAGAAGTATGCTGAAGGTTCTGGTAAAAAAGCAGATGGCGGAGATCTTCCGCAGCTATTTTTATGATGCCAAGAAAAATAAAGCCCGCTCCAAGGGAACAACGGCGGTATATTTCATCTTCTTCACGCTTCTGATGGCGGGGATGATGGGCGGAATTTTTGCCTATCTCGCCTCAACGCTCTGCACGCCGCTTCACGGGGCGGGGGTGGATTGGCTTTATTTTGCCATAATGGGGCTGATCGCCATCCTGTTCGGGGCGTTCGGCAGCGTATTCAATACCTATTCCACATTGTATCTGGCGAAGGATAACGATCAGATGCTTTCTCTGCCGATCCCGGTTTCCGTGTTGATGGCGTCCCGGCTGACAACGGTTTATCTGATGGGACTGATGTATTCCGGCGTGGCGATCCTTCCGGCGGTGATCGTATATTGGGCGGAGGTGCGGTTTTCGCCGGTCAGCGTGCTGAGCGGGCTGCTTCTGACTCTTTTGATCTCGGTTTTTGTGCTGACGGTTTCCTGCGCCCTGGGCTGGGTGGTGGCGAAAATCAGCCAGAAGCTGAAGCGTAAAAGCCTGATCACCGTGATCGTTTCTCTTGCGTTTTTCGCAGTTTACTATTTCGTTGTGTTCAAAGCGCAAACGCTGTTAAATGAACTGCTGGCGAACATTCTGGTCTTCGGTGAAGCCGTTAAGGATGCGGCATACCCGCTTTATCTGCTGGGCAGCGTGGGCGTGGGCGATCCGATCCCCTGCCTCATCGTAGCGCTTGCGGTGGCGGTGCTCTTCGCCTTGATGTGGCTGCTGATTTCCCGAAGCTTTCTGAAGCTTGCAACCTCCTCCGGAAAAACGGAGCGGAGGGTTTATAAGGAAACCGCCGTTAAGCAAAAAAGCATCTCTTCGGCTGTCCTTCGGAAGGAGTTTTCCCGCTTTCTTTCCAGCCCCAACTATATGCTGAACTGCGGGCTGGGCATTATCTTTCTGCCCGTCTGCGGGATCGCCCTCCTCTGGAAGGGCGGGGCGTTCATCGGAATTCTGAATGAAGTGTTCGCCGAACAGACGGGGAGCGTTCCGCTTCTTTTGTGCGCGGCAGGGTGTATGATCGCTTCGATGAACAATATGGCAGTCCCCTCCGTTTCGCTGGAGGGAAAGAGCCTTTGGCTCCTGCAATCGCTCCCGATCAAGCCGTGGAAAGTGCTTCGTGCAAAGCTTTCGGTGCAGCTTCTGCTCACCGGCATCCCGATGCTGTTCTGCATTCTGTGCCTCGCTGTTATTCGGGCGTTTTCTCTGCCGGAACTGATGCTGGTAGCAATCTATATGCTGTCCTTTGTGTTGCTTTCGGCGCTCTTTGATCTGTTTATCGGCTTGAAGATGCCCAATCTCAACTGGACGAGCGAGATCACCGCCATCAAGCAGAGCTTTGGCGTGCTGATCTCCATATTCGGAGGGTTTTTCTATACGTTTTTGGTCTGTATAGGCTTCTTTATGCTCTCCGGCTGGAAGCTGGGTTTTATGGGATATATGGGATGCTTCATCGGGCTCCATCTGCTTCTCAGCGGGGTTCTTTACCTCTGGCTGAGAAAGCGGGGCGGCAAAACTTTTGCGGCACTTTGAGACTGTTAAAAAAGGCACCGACCGCACGTCAAAAGAAAGAAAATCCGCTCCTTTTGCTTAACGCAAAATCCGCTCCATTCTTTCTTTTTCCTTCCAGCCCCAACAAAACTCTGTTTTGTCGGGGACCCCAATCGTGACTACCTATTTT
>CAZIQE010000203.1:0-1919 GCA_964541385.1 uncultured Eubacteriales bacterium
AGAAAAAGAGAGGCTGAACCCCACCGTGAGCAAAATGGTGATTGACGCACCGTTGATCGCCCGCAAAGCCAGGGCGGGTCAGTTTATTATTTTAAGAGTGGATGAAAACGGGGAACGGATCCCTCTGACCATTGCGGGCTACGACCGTGCGGCAGGGACTGTGACCATTATTTATCAGATCGTGGGCGCCACCACGATGCGGCTGGATACCCTTGAAAAGGGCGATCCCTTGCAGGATTTTGTGGGTCCTTTAGGAAAGCCCACCGAAATCGAAGGGTTAAAGCGGGTGGCGGTTGTTGGCGGCGGCGTTGGCTGCGCCATTGCTCTGCCCGTGGCGCAAGCCCTGAAGGACGCCGGCGCCGAGGTGGACACGATCGCCGGGTTCCGCAATAAGGATCTGGTGATTCTGGAGGAGGAATTCAGAGCCGCTTCGAAAAATCTGATTATGATGACCGACGACGGCTCCTACGGCAGAAAAGGACGGGTGACGGACGCCCTGAAGGAATTATTGGAAGCCAATCAATACGACGAGGTGATCGCCATCGGCCCCTTAATTATGATGAAATTCGTTTGCGCACTCACAAAAGAATACGGCGTAAAAACAACCGTTAGTATGAACCCCATTATGATCGACGGCACGGGAATGTGCGGCGGATGCCGCCTGAGCGTTGGCGGGGAAACCAAATTCGCCTGCGTGGACGGTCCGGATTTCGACGGTCATCTGGTGGACTTCGACGAGGCGATGGAGCGGGGTCGCACCTATCACGCCTTTGAAGAGGAACGCTGCAATTTATTCAAGAAGGAGGCCGGCGGCAATGAATAAATCCCCCATAAAAGAAAAAATGCCGGAGTTAGCCCCCGATATCCGGAACAAAAATTTTGAAGAGGTGGCTCTGGGCTACACCGAAGAGCAGGCGGTTGCCGAAGCGGAGCGTTGCCTGCAATGCAAAAACAGTCCGTGCGTGGGCGGTTGCCCGGTGCAGATCCACATTCCCGCCTTTATCAAGAAAATCCAGGAACGGGATTTTGAAGGAGCTTACCAAATCATCAGCCGATCCAGCTCCCTGCCCGCCGTTTGCGGACGGGTTTGCCCCCAGGAGAGCCAATGCGAGGGCAAATGCGTGCGGGGCATTAAGGGCGAGCCGGTTGCCATTGGGCGGCTGGAACGCTTTGCCGCCGATTGGCATATGGCGCATACTGAAAAGGCTCCGGAAAAGCCCCAAAGCAACGGCAAGAAGATCGCCGTGATCGGCAGCGGACCGGCAGGCTTGACCTGCGCCGGGGATCTGGCTAAAAAAGGATACGAGGTAACGGTTTTTGAGGCCTTGCATCTGGCGGGCGGCGTTTTGGTTTACGGAATTCCCGAATTCCGCCTGCCCAAAGCAATCGTTGCCAAAGAAATCGAAGGGCTCAAGGCTTTAGGCGTGAAGATCGAAACCAATATGGTCATCGGCAGGGTTCTTTCGATCGACGAGCTTTTTGAAAACGGGTTCGACGGCGTCTTCATCGGCTCCGGGGCGGGCTTACCCCGGTTTATGGGAATCCCCGGCGAGAACCTGAAGGGCGTTTATTCCGCCAATGAATTCCTCACCCGGGTGAACCTGATGAAGGCCTATCTGCCCGATAGCGAAACGCCCATTCAAAAGGGGCATAAGGTTGCCATCGTGGGCGGCGGAAATGTGGCGATGGATGCGGCACGCTGCGCCAAACGGTTGGGCGCAGAGGAGGTTTATATCGTTTACCGCCGTTCGATGGACGAGATCCCTGCCCGGGCAGAAGAGATCCATCACGCCATTGAAGAAGGGATCATCTTCAAGACCCTCACCAATCCCACCGCCATTCTGGGCGATGAGCATCAGAACGTGAAAGGTCTCAACTGCGTGGAAATGACCCTGGGCGAGCCGGATGCCTCCGGACGC
>CAZIQE010000204.1:0-4014 GCA_964541385.1 uncultured Eubacteriales bacterium
AAGGAGGGTAATTAAATGTCTAATGTTGCATTGGATGCTGCAAGGCTGATAGATATGTTGCCGGAGGACGATAAGAAATTCGCCTATGAGTTTATTAAGAAACTCGTTCTTGCATGGGATCCTGATTTCACTAAGGTTACCTCCGATGAATCAAAGCATATTGCCGCGGCAGAAAACAGCGGATTTGTTGACGAAGCAGATATTGATTGGGATAATCTTGCCGCATTGCAGTAAAATTCAAAATGGCGCAGGAGAGAAAATCTCTTGCGTTATTTTTATTGTGCATACGCTATTGACAGTATCACGATATCGTGATATAATACTGATAAAGAAATTAACACGATTTTACTATAGAGAAAACCTTAAAATAATTTGGAAAAGGATGATTTGTACGTTTCATAAAATTAAAAATGTATCTCCGTTGCCTGAATATAAATTAAGTGTTCAATTTTCCGAGGGGGTTACTAAAATTTATGATGTAAAACCCTTGTTTCAAAAAATTCCCATTTTTAAATCGCTTGAAAACAGTAACGATTTTGGTGGGGTATACGTTGATGTCGGCGGTTATGGCATTGTTTGGAATGATGAACTTGATTTGTCTTGCGATGAATTATGGAATAATGGAGTAGACGTGCAAACACCTTTTGATGGGTTAATCGCTTTTTCCGATGCAACACAGTTGTGGGGACTTAATGAAAGCACACTCCGTAAAGCGATTTCTTACGGAAAGCTTGTTAACGGCGTTGATGTTTGCAAATTCGGTAAACAATGGGTTATTTCAATTGAGGCTATGAAACGAGAATACGGTAATATTACCAATCGGTAAAAGAAATGAAGAATGAAAAATGAAGTTGCTTCGCTGATGAAAAATGAAAAATTAATGAAGATTTTCGCCGAAGCGAAAATCAACCGAAATTATTCATTATTCACTATTCATTATTCATCGGCAATGCAACGTTTGTTGATTGGAGTAGGTAATGTTTAAGATCCTAAAAAAAGAGGGGAATGCCCGATTGGGTACCTTTGAGACTGTTCACGGAACCGTTCAAACGCCGGTTTTTATGAACGTCGCCACGTGCGGCGCTATTAAAGGCGCTGTTTCTGCATTGGATCTGGCGGATATCAAATGCCAGATCCAACTTTGCAATACCTATCATTTGCATTTGCGCCCCGGCGACGAAATTGTAAAAAAGCTGGGCGGGCTTCATAAGATGACACGGTGGAATGGACCGATTTTAACCGATAGCGGCGGCTTCCAGGTGTTTTCTTTGGCAACGCTGCGAAATATCAAGGAAGAAGGGGTGACCTTTGCTTCCCATATTGACGGCAGAAAGATTTTTATGGGTCCCGAGGAGAGTATGCGTATTCAAGCAAATCTCGGCTCCACAATCGCAATGGCTTTTGATGAATGCGTGGAAAATCCTTCTCCCTATGAATACGTTAAAGAATCATCCGAACGAACCGTTCGTTGGCTATCCCGATGCCGTGAGGCGTTGGATCGGTATAAGGCGGAAGCGGATGCCGTGAATCCCCATCAAATGCTGTTTGCGATCAATCAGGGCGGCACTTACAGCGATTTGCGCATTGAGAATATGAAACAAATCCGAAAGATTGAAGCAGACGGCTATGCTATCGGCGGTTTGGCGGTGGGGGAAACTGCCGAAGAAATGTATCGGATTTTAGATGACGTGGTTCCTTATGCACCGGAAGATAAACCACGCTATCTGATGGGCGTTGGAACACCGGCAAATATTCTGGAAGGAGTTTCCAGAGGAATTGATTTCTTTGATTGCGTTATGCCGGCGAGAAATGCCCGTCATTCTCATATTTTTACGAATAACGGCATTATGAACCTATTGAATCAAAAATACGAGCTGGACGAGAGACCGTTAGATGAAAATTGCAGCTGTCCCACGTGCAGAAACTTCACCCGTGCCTATATCCGTCATTTATTTAAAGCAGGGGAGATGCTGGCGATGCGGCTTTGCGTTCTTCATAATCTTTATTTCTATAATGATCTGATGGAGCAGATCCGGGATCATCTTAAAAAGGGCAATTTCACGGAATGGAAGAATGAAGCAGTAAACAAATTATCAAAACGGATATAAATATATTGACATTATCAGGAAATTTGGATATAATCAATTCAGTTTATTAGATGGGAGAAAGAATAAAATGATGCAATTTATTACTCAATATGGCGGTATGCTGCTGATTCTGGTTGTTATGATCGGGTTTACGGTTTTGATGAGCAGAAAAGATAAAAAGCGCCAGCAAGAGCGGCAGAATATGCAGAATAATCTTGAAGTCGGCGATTTGGTTTTGATGGAGTGCGGAATTGAAGGCCGAGTGGTTTCCACCAAAGATATGGAAACCATCGTGATCGAAACCGGTGCCGATAAAACCAAGCTGCGCTTTAGAAGATGGGCAATTGCTTCTAAAATCGACGAGTAATATTTTGAGAGCGCCTTTCATATCTTGAAGTAAGTTCAGTATGTGGAAAGGGGATCTCTATGAAGAATGAAAGTACCAAAAAAATCACAACGCTGAGCGTTGTGATTTTTTCTTTTGCCTCGGTGTTGCTCTATTTTTTAATTTGGTGTATTTTAAGCGTGATTACGGATTTTCTGGTTCTTAAAACCAATCTGCCGGAATCCTTTTTAAAGATCGGAAGCGTGGTTGCAGGCGGAGCGGGAATGATTATTTCGGCGGCATTTTTGGTATCGAAAATTTCGATCAAAGGGATCTACGGCACCGCGATTATGTTTGCCTTAACGATCGTAATCAAGGTCATAGGGAATATGCTTTTGGGGCTTGGCGGATATTTTAATCTGACCGGGTTGATCGGAATGATGTTTATGCTGATCTTTGCCATGATCGGGGGAACGCTGGGAGGAATGTTAAAAAAGAAATAAAATTGTTAAAATTACTAAAATTCAATTTTTTGGAAAATTTTTGCAATTTTATTCTTGACTTTTTAAAATAACACGATTTGCCATTTTAAAATCATAAAAAAACTATATCTTGTGCTTTGCAAGACTGCTGCTTGAGGTTTACATAATAATTGCGCATTGGTTTACATAATTTAATTTAGGCAGGTTTTACAAAAATTAAAAAATAGCGTTTTTTCTCTTGATTATATCGGAATTTTAGGCTAAAATGTATTCACCGCTGAAAAAATGCGGCATTTTTTATCTTTACATAATATTTTTGCATATTTCAGGACAACCCCTCATATTTTTCATCGAGGTGAAAAATATGAGGGAAATCTTTAAAAAAATCAGGCATACCTTTTTCTTAGATCGGCCGATCATTAAGTTTTACGGAATCTTGTATTTTATCGGCATTTGCATTGGTTCTTTTGCATCCTTTGTTTTAAGAAACCAATTTTCTTCCCAAGTTCAATTACTCTTCAGCCCTGCAAACACTCCGGGTTTTTGGAGCATCTATCTTCAACAGCTTTTATTGATGCTTTTGCTCTTTTTAATAGGGCTAACGGCGATCGGCGCACCGCTTTTATTGCTTTATCCGCTCTATAAAGGCTTTTCAGCCGGTTTAATGATTTCCTTGTCGGTTGTGCTTTTTCAATTAAAAGGTTTGGTAATAGGCGTTCTTGCCTTTGCGCCGCAAAATATGTATTACACTTTATTGGGTTTCTTTCTTTGCTATTCTTCCGCTAAGCTTTCGATCTCTTTATCGGAGTTAATTTGCGGCGGCAGCAGAGGGCACGGCTCCCGAAAAGCGTTGTGGTCTCATATTCTATGCGCCGTGATGATTGTTTTGATGATTTTCCCCGGTTCCTTTTGGGAATTTCGGGTTGTTCCGTATATTTTAGAATTATACTAATGAAAGGAGGATTATAATGGAACAGGCATATATCAGCTTTTATAATTATTTGAGCAATAAAAAGAATATGTCTTCTAATACACTTTCCTCCTATCAGCGGGATCTTCGGCAGTTAATGCTTTATATGAAGGATCATTCGATTAAAAAGTGGACAAGCATCTCCGAAAA
>CAZIQE010000205.1:0-7562 GCA_964541385.1 uncultured Eubacteriales bacterium
ACGCCGGAATCGATTCTGACCTCGGTAATGGCGGTTCCCCAGGGTGCAGGATGATCCGCATCATAATCTCCCATTGCGCCGTTGCCGCTGACGGTGAGAACGGTGCCGTTCAGCCGCCAGGTGCAATCGCCCGTGGTGCCGGTCAGCTTCGCCAATTCTCTTTCTGCGGCTTCCAGATTGGCAAGGTTTTGAACCAATGCCTTCTGCGTGTCGGTCAGAGCCTCGTAGGCGGCTCTTGCCGCCTTGATGGCGGTTTCGCTTTCGAGCGTTACATCGCCGATAGCATTGATCTGATCGTCGACTGCCTTTGCGGCCTCCAAATCAGCCTTGTCTACCGGTTTTGGTTTTTCGACCAGATTATTAATTGCATTCTGCAAAGCAGTTTTTGCTTCATTAATTTCTACCTGGGTTCCGTTATAAGTAACCTCTTTTGCATTGTTATAAGCGGCGATCATAGCGGCGAAAGAAGTTTCTTCATATTTCGCTTCATTTGCTTTGCAGGTTTCTGCATTTGCAATCGTTTCATTTAATGCAGCGATGCTTACAAGAGCATTTTTTGCTTCCTGCAACGCGGTTTCCATTGCAATTAGATTAACTGCCGATGCACGTTCTGTAATGTTGAACCGATCAACATTTTTTTTCAGTACATTTGCGGTAACGGTTGTGTAGTCTTCATAGGAAATTTCTTTCACGCCGTTAACTGTCAGAATTTCCTCTGTTTTTGCCTGCAATTCCGCTCCGGAGAGAATGATGTTCGGTCTGGAAACATTGATTTCAACTGCAGAAGCAAGATTATTACCGTTATGGGTGGTCACGGCTGTTAAGCGTGCACCGTAGGCTTTCTTTTCTTCGCCCAATTCTACTTCTGAAACAGTATTTTCAGCAGGGAATGCTCCTGTGAAGGTTTCCGTGACGTTTCCGGCCTCATCTAACAGTTCCAGTTTGTAGTCCTTGATAAAACCGTTGGAATTACCGCCTCTGCCGGTATAAATAAATCTGTCAAAGGATTCTTCTCTGTTAAAGTTGATTTTGATCCAGTGTTGACCGGTATGTTTGTCGCCGCCTCTGAAATTGGTATGCCACCAGGAGGCGTCGCTACCGTCGATTGCCGCCATTGCGCTTGCATCGCGCGACATACCCGGCATTTCAGAGCATGCCTCTGCTGTCCAACCCTCTCTGTCGGATGCAAGACGGTCCCCACCGGCGTCATAGTTATGGACTTCGTTATAAGCCAGCGCACGGTTTAATACCTCTACCGGGGCTAAATCGCCGCTATATGCGTTATCGGCCACTATGATCTTACCGCCGGTTAATGCTTCGTTTAAGTGTGTTTCATCATAGAGAGAAGATGCAAGTTTTCCGTCAATATACAGTTTCAGCATTCCGTTTGCTTCACGCACGGCATCGATTGAGTGAACTTTTCCGTCATTGACTTTTCCGATAGAAGTAGTTTCAAAGGCAGTTTCAACGTAGTTTTCTGTTCCGATAGTGCCGTGTGCTTTTTCTGTAACGGTAGTAACTTCTTCATAAGAAGTCAATACCAAATCGTTAACCTTGAATTCCGCATAACCCTCGCTGTTGATAGAAAGAGATACGTCATCACCGGATTTTACCAGATTTACATTTGAACTTGTTGTTTTTACACCTGTGGAAATCGTAAAGTCTTCTTTTCCGTTCAGCGTATTCTCGGAATCAACTTCATATGCCTTGTTCAGGTCTTTCATCCAAGTGGTGTCTTTCACGGCATCATATCCGTACTTGATGGTTTCTTCGCCAATTAAGTCATCAGAGCCGTTCACCTGTGCAATAACGCCGTTTTCATAGTAGGGGAGTGCTAAAGATTCAGTTGTTGTGTTGCCATTAAAGTCCGCTACGTTCTTTACAGATACTTCGCAGGTTCCTTTTAAAGCATCCTCTGCAGTTAATACAACGGTTCTGTAGTCCTCTTTCAGTTCAGCAGTTGCCGCTTTACCGTTCAGAGCAAATTCACCGAGGCAGATACGCTCGCCGAATTTCAGGGTTACGGAATGATCATCCGTTACCTTTGCCGAAATGATTTTCGGTGCGGCGGTGTCTACGTGACCGTAATGGTAGATCAGCGTTTCGTGAGGCTGTAAAGTAACCGACAACACATCGCCGTAAGATAGTGTATCAGCCAGAGTACCTACACGGTAAGGCTCTACCTGGATTCCCGTCAGATTGCTAACGCTCTTCGGCACGCCTACGGTTTCATCCATGGTCAGAGAGTAGGTCTGTCCGTCATCCAAGGGATTCGTAAAGGAAACGATTCCTTCGTTTCCGTTCCAGCAGGAATACCCGTAAAGGCCGTCTCGCGGCGAATTGCCGAACATTTTGGCGTTCTTTAAAATATTATGATTCTCTTCTGCCCATGCAAGAACGTCTGCATTTACTTTCCATTTTGCATCATCAAACAGGGAAGAGGAGTAGTAAAGCTCCCATAATGCGGATCCACGCATTGCGTTCGCCATCAAGAATTCTCTGAATACCTCTGTGGTAGCATAGCTGCCGTCAGATGCACCGAAAACCGGATCGTGGTTGTAAATATTCTTTAACGGGAACTGAATCTGGTATTCTTTATAGAAAAGCAGATAATAAGCCTCATCACGACGGTAGATTTTCTGTTCGTGTCTTTCGCCGGTTCCTAATTCTTCGGAATCGTAGGATTCCTGCAACCAGACGGTGTTTACCCACTGCAACAGCCAGGGGCTCGGGTTTACATAGCAGGTTGCATTGATAAACAGGTTCGGGCTGTTTTCACGAACATGCTCAAACAAATCTGTCCATGCTTCCCACATATCGGAGGTAAAGTACATATCCTTATTACCGCCGGTCATATGTTGATGGTTAGGATTATCACACGGTCTCGAAGCAAAGCCATCCCATTTCCAATACTTCAAGTTGAAACGGTTCTGATAATCGATCGCCATTTTTTCATAGTTTTTCAGATATTTTCTGGAACAGGTGCAGATAGCAGTTCCTAATGCAGTATTGCTTTGTACTTCACCGGTACCCATAGCCTCCAGATACTGTGCAAATCCTTTTTGGTATTGATAACCGCCCTGAGGGCCTACCCATAAACCAAAGGTGGCGTTGAATTTATTTGCCAGAGCGCTGGAGGTATAAAGCTCGTTAGGGAACTTATTGTTAAATTCCCAGAAGCCGGTCCGGTTAGGCGTATTGTTTCCGGCATCATTGTCGGGGGCAACATAGGTTGTTCCGTCAATAACAGAATAGTAGTTGTTCCAGCCGTCATCTAAAACATAGGAATCCAGCGGTTCAACGCCGTTCTGCGTCAGTCCGGCTTCCGCACCGTTGAAGGAGGATGCAACGCTTTCATCCGTAATGCTCATCATATTATCATACCATGAGTTATACTGTTTGCGGAATTCTGTCGGTGTGGCAATATCTTCAATATAAGAGAAGAAATCTGTCTGTACGACTGCAGTATCTGTTCCGGAAGCCGCTCCGATCACATTTTGCCATGAAACAAATTTGCCGTCGGTAGTCAGTTGGTTGTCTTTTTCCAATCTGGTGAAATTCTTTCCGGAATAATAGCGGATCTGCGTGATATTGTTGTCAATGATCGTATCCGTAGCCGGGAATTCACAGCCCATATAGAATCCGTTCACATAGATCGGCTGTCCGAGCATCAATTCGAATTTTCTTAAATACATAGAGGGAGCCTGGTCAACAGGGGGGTGTGACCAAACGCCTTCTGCATCATCGGGCAATACAAAACGATCGGTGTCAATATAATCGATTCGTGCTTTTTCTTTGTCACTTACGCTGATTTCAAGGAAAGAGCGCAGATACGGATCATTATCTTTTAATACCAATACCTGGCTGATGGTATATGTTACGTTATTTACTAATGTGTACGGCTCATAGCGGATGGTCAGCTTTTTGCCGCCGTCCACATTTTCCTGTGTTGCTTCTTTGAAGGTTAACTCGCCGGAGTTAATAACTTTCTCTTCTTCAGGGATTTCTACGGTCATTGCCGTATTCCAGTTAGGACCAACATATTGGTCTGTATAGAGATTTAATTCTGCACTGGAGAATTCCTGATTTTTTCCGAATGCAACACCGGTCTGCACCAGTCTTACGTACTGTGTGGTATAAGGTTTATGGAAGTTTGCAAAAACTCTGTCGCCAACATTATGCAAAGAACCGTCTTCGCTGTCATGAAGATTATAAGCCTCCGGAGTAAATTTTCCGGAACCTGCTTTTGTGTAGTTTTTACCGTCATCGCTGACATACAGATCGAAGCTGCCCATCGTTCCGTTGGTTCCGTATCTGGCGTCACTAAATCCCGGACGCTTGTCGATGGAGAAGGAACGAATCGATTTTGCTTCTCCGAGATTTATATCAACGGTGATCGGATGCCCTGATATTTTATAATTATCCGGATGGGTGTTCAATTTACCGTCAATCAGTTTTGCGGCATTGCCTGCATCAAATTCTTGTCCGTCGCTGTTTCTGATGGAAACAGTCCAACCTGCTCTGTCCAGTACCTGAGTGGGCTCTACAACTTTCTGATGTTTTTGCATTCCGCTGTAGAAATTAATTTCGGAACTGGAAAATTCTTCAATGTTTGATTGGATTGCCGTGCTTGTCTGAATAACTTTAACGTACCGTGCCGTTACTTCATCGAAGGTGGTATAAACGGTATCTCCCACGTTATACAGGTTACCTTCCTGATGGAGATTATAATCTGCCTCTTTAAATTCTCCTTCAGCCGCTTTGGTGTAGGATTCTCCATCGGTACTTACCCAGATTTCATATCCGCCCATCGTCCCGTTGACTCCGTAAGCGGCATTATCAGCTCCCGGACGCTTATTAACAGACATTCCGTTAATTTTCTGTTCGGCATCGAAAGCGATCTTAAGTGTATACGGATTACCGGTAATCTCAGAATTGTTTGCGTAGGTGCTTAAATCACCGTCAAACAGTTTTCTGACCTCTGCTTCATCAAACAGAACTCCGTCTTTATTTTCCAAAGTGGCAGTCCAGTTGGTTCTGTCCAGAGCCTGTCCGCCGGTATATTCATAAACCGGTTCATTTTTGATGGTATGCTCATCATCCTCCACAGAGGTGGGGTCGATCAGCGTCCGAATAACAAAATCTTCGGAACCCGCCCCGGGGGAGAGAATGGTGTTTGCCCGTTTGTTAAAGACGGAACTTGTTTTAATTTTTCCGTTCTCATCAATAGAGAACTCCCGGGCAATATAATCATTGCCGATCGATACTTCTGAACCACCGATAGACACATTAACGGCGGAACCGGCCGCCTGTGTATCGATGCTCAGATTGCCTGCAATAATATTGCAGGCAAGTATCAGCGCCAGTACAGTACTAAAAGCTCTTTTCATTTGCATTTAACCCTTTCTTTTTTTATGCTATTTTATTATACATTGTTTTGTTTATTAATTCAATTACTTTTATTAAAAATAATTGACAAAAATATCGCAATAGTAAATCTCTTGACTTTTCTCGATCGGTAAACTATATTATATCTGAAAAGAAAATGATGATATGAGGCTTTCACTATGATAAAAATAAACTCTGATATACCGAATCAATCATACCGAAATGACGTGTTGCAATTTGCGGAAGAGCAATACGGCACAAAGCCGGAATATCTTTGGATGAAGTTTCCGGGATATGCTGTTCTGCGTCATTCAGACAATCGAAAATGGTATGGGATCATTATGGATGTTCAGCGCAAAAAACTCGGCCTTTCCGGCGATGGTTACGTTGATATTCTGGATATAAAATGCGATCCCGTGATGAGCGGTTCTCTAATGTGCGAAAAGGGGATTTTGCCTGCTTATCATATGCACAAAGGAAATTGGATCACCGTTTTATTAGACGGTTCGGTTGAAAAAAGCCTTGTTTTATCACTTTTGGAAATGAGTTTTCAAATGACGGCAAAATGAAATAAAAGGATATAATTATGACGATTGATGAATTTAATTACGATTTGCCCGAGGAGCTGATCGCCCAAACGCCGCTGGAACAGCGGGATCATTCCCGGCTTTTGGTTTTGGATAAAAACAGCGGCGAGATCGACCACCGGCATTTTTATGATATCGTTGATTTATTAAACGAAGGGGATCTTCTTGTTTTAAATGATTCAAAGGTGATTCCTGCCCGTATTTTCGGAACCCGAAAAGAAACCGGCGGCTTGTTTGAAGTCTTACTGTTAAAAGCATTGGAAGAGAACGTTTGGGAAGCGTTGGTAAAACCCGGAAAAAAAGCACGCCCCGGTCAGGTTTTGAAATTTCAGGAGAATATGACGGGAACGGTTTTAGAGATTCTGGAAGACGGCAAACGGAAAATTCGCTTTGAACATCAGGCTTCAACCATCTATGAAGTGTTGGACAGAATCGGTAAAATGCCTCTGCCGCCGTATATTAAGACCCAACTGGAGGATCAAGGACGCTACCAAACGGTTTATGCCCGGGAACTGGGGTCTGCGGCGGCTCCGACTGCCGGTTTGCATTTCACGCCGGAGATTATGGAACGAATTCGTGCAAAAGGGATCAAAATTGCTTTTGTTACCCTTCACGTTGGCTTAGGAACCTTCAGACCGGTGAAAGAAACCGACGTTTCCAAGCACATTATGCATTCGGAATATTTTTCGGTTCCCGAAGAAACGGCTGAATTGATCTGGCAGACAAAAGCGGCCGGTAACCGGGTGATCTCTGTTGGAACAACGGCTACCAGAACGCTGGAAAGTGCTTTTGATCGGGATTTGAATTTGGTTCAATCTTCCGGTGATACCGATATCTTTATCTATCCCGGATATCGTTTTAAAGTGATCGATGCCCTGATAACGAATTTTCATTTGCCCAAGAGCACGCTGATTATGCTGGTGAGCGCATTGGCGGGGAAGGAAAACGTTTTGAATGCGTATGCAGAGGCTGTGAAACAAAAATACCGCTTTTTCAGTTTTGGCGATGCAATGTTTATCTTTTGATATTGCGGGAAATTCATAGACTTTCATAAATTTCGAGGAAAATGTTTATAAAAAAGTAATATTTAATTTATTGACTTTATACAATAATATGTTAAGATAAAGATAGAAAAACATATACTAATGGTGGAATGCATTTATGATAATCAGATACTCAAAGGATGCTTTGAAATTTTTAGCAAAACTCGATAAGAAATCCGTTACAAGAATACGGGAAGCGATTAACGGCTTGACTCTTGAACCGCCTGTAGGGGATATTAAACCTATGCAAGGTTATAGCGATAACCGAAAAAGACTGAGGGTCGGCTCTTGGCGTATCATCTATAAATACGGAGCAGAAGCAGAGGTTGAAATTCTTTTCATCATTGATATTGGAAACCGTGGAGATATTTATAAATAAAAAAGGAGGGTAATTAAATGTCTAATGTTGCATTGGATGCTGCAAGGCTGATAGATATGTTGCCGGAGGACGATAAGAAATTCGCCTATGAGTTTATTAAGAAACTCGTTCTTGCATGGGATCCTGATTTCACAAAGGTTACCTCCGAGGAAGCAAAGCATATCG
>CAZIQE010000206.1:0-7205 GCA_964541385.1 uncultured Eubacteriales bacterium
CTCTTCATTGGTGGGGATCACGCAAAGAGCGATCTTGGAATCGGGCGTGGAGATCATCGCTTTCTGACCCCGCACCCGGTTCTTTTCTTCATCCAGTTTTGCACCCATAAAGGCAACGGATTCGCAGACGGCTTTTCGCACAGACGCCGTATTTTCGCCGATCCCGGCAGTAAACACAATGGCGTCCACGCCGCCCATTGCAACCGCATAAGCGCCCACGTATTTGCTCACCTGATAGCTGAACATATCCAAAGCCAGCTGGCAGCGTTCATTGCCCTCGGCGGCATATTTTTCCAGATCACGGAAATCGGAATAGCCGCCGCTGATCCCGAATACGCCGCTCTTTTTATTCATCAGCTCGTTAACGCCCTGAGCGTCCAGACCCAATTTATCCATTAAATAAGTCACCAGAGCGGGATCCATATCGCCGGTGCGGGTTCCCATCATCACGCCCGCCAGCGGGGTGAAGCCCATCGAGGTATCGATGCACTTGCCGCCCTTCACGGCGGAGATGGAGGAGCCGTTGCCCAGATGGCAGGTGATGATCTTCAGATCCTTGATATCCCTGCCCAAAAATTTTGCACATTCCTGCGCCACGTACCCGTGGGAGGTGCCGTGCGCACCGAAACGGCGGATGCCGTGCTTTTCATAAAGCTCATAGGGGAGCGCATAAAGAGCCGCCACCTTCGGCATTCCGTAATGGAACGCCGTATCATAAACCGTTACCTGAGGAACCTCCTCGCCCATCACGGAAATGCAGGCCCGGATGCCGGTGATGGCGGCAGGATTATGCAAAGGAGCAAACTCCGTGAGGGTATCCAGCGTGTTCAGCTTTTCTTCGTCCATCAGCGTTGCCTGATAGAAAACCTCGCCGCCGTTCACCACCCGATGACCTACTGCGGCGATCTCGGAAGCATCCTTGATCACGCCCCATTTTTCATCGGTCAGATATTTCAAAACCAGCTTAATGGCGGCGGCGTGGTCGGGCAGAGCGATCTCCTGCGTGTATTCATCGCCCTTGGCCTTATGCGTGAACTTGCCGTCGATCCCGATCCTCTCGCAATTCCCTTTTGCCAGAACCCCATTGTCTGCCATATCAATCAACTGATACTTCAAAGAGGAACTTCCGGCGTTAATCACCAAGATTTTCATCTTTATTTCTCCTTTTTCATAATTGGACTTTTCTTTTACATTAGTTTATTATATAATATAAAAAAGAAACTTTCAACCATATTTTTCAAAAAGGAGGCGGAGTGCTCTTTGATCTATGCGGTGATCAGCGAATTTAATCCCTTTCATAACGGACATCGATATCTTTTAAGCCGGATCCCGAAAACCGAAAACGATCATACTCTTTGCATTATGAGCGGGCAATTTGTGCAACGGGGCGAGCCCGCCGCCTATTCCAAATGGGCACGTGCCGCCGCAGCGATCCGAAACGGTGCCGATCTGGTGCTGGAATTGCCTGTCCCTTACGTTTTAAGCAACAGCGAACGCTTTGCCGAAGCAGGCGTGCAGATCGCCGCCGCCCTGGGTCAGCCGGTCACGATGGTCTTCGGAACCGAAGAAGGCACGCTGGAGCCTTTGGAGCGGTTAGCCGCCCTTTCGGAGGAAACACTCACGCCGCTCATCAAAAAAGAATTGGAGAAAGGGTTCTCCTACGGCGCTGCCCGTCAGGCGGCTCTGGTGCAGGTGATGCCGGAGGAAAGCAAGCTGCTTTTAAAGCCCAATAATCTTTTGGCATACGGCTATCTGAAGGCCGCCCGCCCCCTGCAGATCCCCTGCATCACCGTTGAGCGCTCCACCCCCCATAACGGGGAACCCAAGGGGATCTATTGCTCCGCTTCCTTCGTGCGGGCGCATCCGGAAAGCTTTGAAAAATACTGCCCCTGCCCGCAGGGGGCTCCGCTCGATCCAAGAGCCGCCGAAACCGGCCTGCTTTCCCTCCTGCGGATGACCCCTGCCGAGCAATGGACACGGTTAGCCAATATCAGCGAGGGCTTGGAAAACCGAATTTCGGATGCTTTGACCCGTACCAACAGCCTTCAGGGTCTGCTGGAGGAAGTGAAAACCAAACGCTATTCTATGGCAAAGCTGCGCCGTGCGCTTTGCGCCGTTGCCTTGAAGCTCCCCCGGGAGCTGCCGGCAGAGGCGCCGCCCTATCTGCGCCCTCTGGCATTCAATGATAGCGGGCGTGAACTTTTGAAAAGCCTGAAAAAAACGGCGACCCTCCCTCTTGCTCAAACCGGCAAGGAATGTGAGGCGGCTTCTCCCGCCTTTTTCTCGGCAGAACGCCGGGCAACCGATCTTTGGAATTGCTGGAGCCAATCTCCCGCCCCTGCCGGGGAGGACTACCGAAAAAGCCCGATTTACATTCCGTAAAAGGATGTTTCGAATAAAAGGTTGTAAAATCGGCAAGAATGGTGTATAATACTAATGTATGTTCGTTCGTTGCGGCACTTTAAGTGCCTTTTCAAGCCTTCGGACCGCCGTGGAAGGCTTGCCGGAATCATTCCCTCTTTTGGAAAAAAGGTTTTCAAAGAGGTCGTTTTGTTGTGATCAAAAATAATTGAAAGGAGTTCAAATGGAAAAAAACAAAAAAGAAACTTTAGAACGTTCTGCGGCCCGGAAGGGAAAAAAATCCGCCGGGTCGTTAAATTTAGAAGCCTTGCTTAATAATAAGGATCTGATGCAGGCCGCCAATGGGAAGCGGGGTGCCAATATCCCCGGCGAATCCATTGCTTCGCAAAAAAAGGGAGCGCCCTCTAAAAAGGCGCAGAGCCCCCAAAAGAAACAAACGCAGCAGAAAAAGGCGATGCCGGGCAAAAACGCCGGTTCCGGAAAATCTTCCGCTCCCCGAAAAGCGGCAGATTCCCCGATCAAACCGGAGATCAAATCGGCGCCGAAAGCCCCCAAAGCCGGTCGCCAATCCGCCAAGCTGAAAATTATCCCGCTGGGCGGGCTGGACGAGATCGGCAAGAATATGACCGTTATCGAATACGGCAAAGATATCATCATTATCGATTGCGGAATGGCATTCCCCTCCACCGATATGCTGGGGGTGGATTCCGTGATCCCGGATATCACCTATCTGCGCAAGAATTTCGATAAGATCCGGGGAATTTTTATCACCCACGGGCATGAAGACCATATCGGCTCTCTGCCCTACGTTTTAAAAGAGATCAATGTGCCCGTTTATGCCACCAAGCTGACCTTGGGGCTGATCCGTCGAAAATTGACGGAATTTAAAATGGATAAAACCGCTATGCTGATCGAAGCGGGCTACGGCACCAATGTGAGCAGGGGCTGTTTTCAGGTGGAATTCATTAAAGTGAACCATTCCATCCCCGATGCGGCGGGCTTTGCCATCAAAACCCCCATCGGCACCATCGTTCATACCGGCGATTTTAAGATCGATACCACCCCCATCCACGGCAGAGCCATCGACCTCGCCCGCTTGGGCGAATTGGGCAAGGAGGGCGTTTTACTCCTGATGGCAGATTCCACCAATGCCGAGCGTCCGGGCTTCGCCTCCTCGGAAAAGAAGGTGGGAAAAGCCTTTTTGCCCATCTTTGAGCATGCCCAGGATAAGAGAATCATTGTTGCCACCTTTGCCTCGAACGTGCATCGGGTGCAGCAGATCATTGATGCTTCGGTGCAATACGGGCGAAAGGTGGCGGTTTCCGGCCGCTCTATGGAAGGCGTGATCGCCGTGGCGCAGGAGCTGGGCTATCTGAAAATGCCCAAGGGCACGCTGATCCCGTTGGAGCAGGTCAGCCGGTATCCCGCCCATAAGATCACCTTGATCACCACCGGCTCGCAGGGCGAACCGATGAGCGCCCTTTACCGGATGGCATTTTCCGATCACCGTACCATCTCGGTCACGGCAAACGACCTGATCATCATCTCCGCCTCGCCCATTCCCGGCAATGAACGGTTGGTCAGCCGGGTGACGAACGAGCTGCAAAAGCTGGGCGCCACGGTGGTGGATAATAAAATGGCAGACGTTCACGTTTCCGGCCACGCCTGCCAAGAGGAAATGAAACTGATTTTGGATCTGGTTCGTCCCCGGTTCTTTATGCCGGTTCACGGGGAATATCATCACCTTCTGGCGCACGCCCGATTGGCGATGGAAACCGGGCTCGATAACGAGCATATCATCATTTCTGCCATCGGCAACGTGCTGGAGTTGAGCAAAACCTCCGGCAAGATCACCGGCAGCGTGCCCTCCGGGCAAATTCTGGTGGACGGGAGCGGCATCGGCGATGTGGGCAACATTGTGCTCCGGGATCGGCGGATTCTCTCTCAGGAGGGCATTATGCTGGTGGTGGCGGCTGTGGATCAGAAGACCAAAAAACTGGTCAGCGGCCCGGATATCGTCTCCCGTGGGTTCATCTACGTGCGGGAAAATGAAGATCTGATGGCGGATGCCCGCCGGGTGGTCACCTTCGCTTTGGAAAAGAGCCTTGCCAAAGGAAATCTGGAATGGGCGGCTTTGAAAAGCGATATGCGGGACGCTCTGGCTTCCTTTATCACCGCCAAAACCAAGCGCACCCCGATGATTATCCCCATCATAATGAATATTTAACGGGAGCCGCAGGATCGCCGCTCTGACCGACCCGGTCTTTGCGGCGACCGATCCGCACGGAGTTAATCTGTGCCCTTGACCCAGATCACATCTTCACCGATCCGTTCCACGTTGCACCAGGGGATGCTGGGCGGATCCTTCTGAAAAAGGCTAAACCCTTTTTTACATAAGACCAATGCCTCGATGCGCCCGCATTCGCAATCGAAGATCAGATCCTTCGGGTAGCCCAGCTTCTTTCCGCTGCATCGGTCTACCACCTCTTTCCCCGTTAAACATTCTAACGTTAATTCCAAAAAAATCACCCCCGGAAAGGATATGAAAAATGAACACGCAATATGCAAACGAAGCCGCCGCCGCCGCTCGGGAATTGATCCAAACAGGCAAGCTGCAAAAAGGCGATCTTTTGGCGGTCGGCTGCTCCTCCAGCGAAATTTTAGGCGAAAAGATCGGCACTCATTCCGCCTTTGAGGTCGGCGAAGCCGTTTTTGCCGCTATTTATGCCGTTGCCCGGGAAAAGGGCATTGAAGTGGCGGCGCAATGCTGCGAGCACTTAAACCGTGCGTTGATTCTGGAGCGGAGCGTAGCCGAGAAGCGGGGCTATCCCATTGTGAACGCCGTTCCGCAACCGAAAGCCGGCGGATCCTTCGCCACCGCCGCCTACGCCCAATTGCAGGATCCCGTGGCGGTGGAGCATATCTCTGCCGAAGCCGGCTTGGATATCGGCGGCACCTTGATCGGGATGCACCTGAAAGAGGTGGCAGTCCCTTGCAGGCTCTCGCAAAAGACCGTTGGTTCCGCTCTGTTGCTGGCCGCCCGCACCCGCCCCAAATTCATTGGCGGCGAGCGCGCTCATTATGATGAAAACCTGAAGTAAATCCATTTCAATTAAAAAAAGCCCTGCGGGAATAAAATTATCCCGCAGGGCTTTTCAATGCAAAAACAAAATAGATGCCTCCCTGCATTAAGCGGGAGGCATCCATATTTATGTTATCTTTTTTTCTCGGGCAGTTTGATGTGGGAATAAATCATCGGGTGGTCGCTGGATAATTGATCCGGATCGGGAACAACCCGGATCCCGTAACCCAAGCCGTCATCGAAATAATAATCCTTAATATTTCTTGAGAGGATAATATTATCGATCATAGTGTGGGTTCCAACGCCGAATTCCAAGGTTTCGTCGCCGTTCAGGGGCAGGAGTCTTTCGGTGTTTATAAGACCCTTCATATTTTGGTAAGCGAGATTGAAGTCCCCGGTGAGCATCACGTATTTGCCTGCCGCATAATCCTTATCCACGGCGGCAAGCGTTTCGCTGAACTGGTCGGACGTTTCACCGTTCAAGTGGACGTTATAGAAGATCAATTCGGTGCCGTCAACATCCAGAACGTGGCGTTCCATATTCCGTTTTTCGCCCTTCTGCCATTTGAAGAAGATGGACTGGCTGTCTTTGATGGGATATTTGCTCATAACGCCGTGGCCGTAAGAGCCGCCGTCGATATCAATGGTTTTGGAGAAATACCAATATTTATAGCCCAGATCGTTTGCCAACTGCTGCACCTGATTTTTATAAGTGCCGTTCAAAGAGGTGCGGTTGGTTCCTTCGTCGATCTCCTGCAAGCCGATGATGGCGGGATCTACTTTTTTGATCGTGTCAACAACGTTCTTCCAGGATTTTCCGTATTTCGCACATTTGATGTTATAAGAAGCAACGGTGATATAATCGGAATAATCCTTTTCATCGCCGGAGGGCTCTTCTCCTTCGTTAGGGTCTTTGCCTTCATTAGGATCCTCGCCTTCGTTGGGATCATCTTTTCCGTAGGTATCCCCTTCATTGGGATCTTCCCCTTCGTTAGGATCCTCGCCCTCGTTGGGGTCTTCCCCCTCGTTGGGGTCTTCCCCTTCGTTGGGATCCTCCGTTCCGGCAGGCTCTTCATCATTGGGAGAATCGCCTTCGCCGGGTTCATCGTCGGAAGGTTCGTTATCATATGTAGGAGCGTTGGCTGCCAGATCCTCCAGATAATCCTCCGGAGTGAGGTAATCGCCCTCTAATGTAACATCGTTCACCGAAAGCTTGGTGTTGATGCTGGCGCAACCGGAAAAGCATCCCAATATCATTGCCATAGCTAATGCAATCGTTAAAATGCGTAAAATCGGTCTTTTCATCAGTCTATCTCCTTCTTTAGATGAATGCTCACTTTAATTTTACAATGTTTCTATATTAATGTCAAGAAAAATCCCACACAAAATTGTGTGGGATTTGGTGATTTGGTTTAACCCTTGAATTTCAGGTAGGTATAGGCCATATTATGGTCGCTCCATTTGCTGTAGCTCACCAGAATACCGATGGCCGGATCCTCCTCCAGATAATAATCCCAATCGGTGGAAACGATGATATTATCAATGGGGCGGGTGGGTTTGTCGCCGGCGGGGAAGGTATTGCGATCGGCGAGGAAGGTAGGCCCGCCGTTCAGAGCAACGTACTCTTCTTCACTGAAAACCTTGATAAAGCTTAGGGCATTCGTGTTCATATCACCGGTGATCACAACGTTTTTATCGCCTTTTTGCTTGATCATTTTAATGATCTCGCCCAACTGAAGGGCTTGCTCTCCCTTGTCGCCCA
>CAZIQE010000207.1:0-3030 GCA_964541385.1 uncultured Eubacteriales bacterium
CCACCCCCGCAACCGCTTGGAAAAAGTGCGCCTCGCCCGTATGGCAGGGATCATCGGCACCGGAGATGAAATGCACCCGCAACCGGGGATTTTTCAGCGCCCAGCCCTCCCCGGAATACGCCTCCTGCATCAATTCCATCAAGCCCCGGAAGCCATCCAGCGTAAAGCGGAAGCCGCAAAGCGGGTCTGCATCGTATCTTTCCACATTCTCCCGGTTATAGGAGATCCATTGATTGGGCGAGCAGGGCTTTTTGATCCCACGGTTAAAGGCACCCACCACCATGGCGTTCACGGTGGAGGATGTATAGCGATCCCCGTGCAGCTTCGTTTTAAAGCCGATATACGCCAACGCCAGCTTGATTGCCCCCTTCGGGGCAAAGGGGGCTCCGCAAAGAAAGAGCCCCGCCAGATCATCATCAAACCGCTTCAAATAGCAGCGTGCAACCAGGCTCCCCATACTATGTCCGAAGAGATAGACCGGCAGATCGGGAAGCTCTTTTTTTGCCGCCTCCTGCACCGCTCTGCCGTCTAAAATCAGGCTTTCGCCGTGTTGACCGCCGAAATGACCTTTGAGCTCGCAGGTGCCGTGACCCCGATGGTTATGAATAACGGCGGCATAGCCGTGGCTCGCCAGAAATTCCATAAAATCCAGATACCGTTCCTTATGCTCCGCCATTCCGTGAAAGATCTGCACGATCCCCTTGGCAGACTGGGGAAGCAGCATCGTTGCCTCAAGCTCGATGCCGTCCACCGGAGATACCACCTTAAAATCCTTGCGCCTATACAGCATTTTAGCCGCCTCCTTCCGGATTTTATCCGTTTCAATTCTATTTTAGCAAATTTTTCAGTTGCTTTCAAGTATTTATAATGTTATAATAAAAAAGATCATAAACCTGGCGGAGGAAGATTCTATGACCGTTTCCATTTTAGGGATGCCGATCCGGAACGTTACGATGGCAGAGGCCGTTCGGGACGTCAGCGCTTTTTTCGAAAAGCGGGAGAGCAAAATCGTTGTGACCCCCAATGCGGAGATCCTGAAGGTATACATTGAGGATCCGGAGGCAAAAAAATCTCTGGATCGTGCCGATTATATCGTGCCCGACGGCGTGGGCGTGATCCTCGCCGCCAAGATGCTGAAAACGCCCCTGAAGGAAAAGGTGGCGGGCGTGGAGCTGGGCACCAATCTTTTGATCCGATGCGCCGAGACCGGAAAGCGGGTCTACTTTTTAGGCGGCAAGCCCGGCGTTGCCGCCGCCGCCAGGGAGGAGCTTTTAAAGGACTACCCCGCCCTGCAGATCGTGGGTCTGCACGACGGCTATTTTAAGCCCGATGAGGAAGGCGCAATCATTGAAGAAATCAACCGTTTGAATGTGGATATGCTATTCGTTTGTATGGGTGCGCCCCGGCAGGAGCATTGGATGGCCGATCATAAAGACCGGCTGAAGGTGGGCGTGATGCTGGGGCTGGGCGGAACCTTGGATATTCTTGCCAAAACCCTGAAACGGGCACCCGATTGGATGATCAAGCTGGGGATCGAATGGCTCTACCGGGTGGTGAAGGAGCCACGACGGATCAAGCGGATCATTCAACTGCCCTTTTTCCTATTAAGCGTTAAAAGAC
This sequence comes from uncultured Eubacteriales bacterium, assembly GCA_964541385.1. Taxonomy (GTDB): domain Bacteria; phylum Bacillota; class Clostridia; order Oscillospirales; family QAKW01; genus QAKW01. The sequence continues at coordinate 1,621 of CAZIQE010000207.1, forward strand.
GCACAAAAAAGAGAGGTTAATAAAATGGGAGAAGCAAAATTAAAGGTTCGCCTTTTGAACTATACCCCCGATGGGGAGAAAACGATCGCCGCCGCCGCAAAGCTCTGCTATGCCCGCTCGGATATCGATTCGGTGATGGAAGGGCTCACCCCCGAAAAAACCGAGGCTTTTTTGGAAATGCTCAGCGATCTGGGGCACGAAAGCCCGATTGAGCATATCTCCTTCACCTTTGGGATCGAAAACGTATCCCGTGCCTTATTGGCGCAGATCACCCGCCATCGGCTGGCATCGTTCAGCGTGCAGAGCCAGCGCTATGTGGCGGAGAATAACTTTGATTATATTCTGCCCCCCGCCATTGCCGCCATTCCCGAAGCCAAGGCACTTTATGCGGATACGATGGATGAGCTGGCGAGGCGGTACGCCAAGCTGACCGATCTTTTGACCGAGGGCACCGACCATACCAAAGCCGATCAGAAAAAGGCGATTGAAGACGCCCGGTTCATTCTGCCCAACGGGTGCATCACCAAGATGATGGTGACGATGAACGCCCGCAGTCTTCTGAATTTCTTCAAGCTTCGCTGCTGCAGTCGGGCGCAATGGGAGATTCGGGAGCTGGCGGAGCAGATGCTCTTTCTGGTGAAAGGGGTTTGCCCCACCATCTTTAAATTCGCAGGCCCGCCCTGCGTGAAGGGGCGTTGCCCGGAGGGCAAGATGACCTGCGGAAAAGCGGCTGAAATGAAGAAAAAGTATTTGGGAGAATAAGATGGGAAAATTATTGGTGATCGACGGTCTGGACGGGAGCGGGAAAGCGACCCATTCCAAATTCATCGCCGAAAAACTGAATCGTTTGGGGATTCCTGCCCGGCAGATCTCGTTTCCGGATTACGAATCCCCCGCCAGCACCTTGGTGAAGATGTATCTGGGCGGCGAATTCGGCAAAAACCCGGAGGATGTGAACGCCTATGCGGCTTCGATGTTCTATGCGGCGGATCGTTTTGCTTCCTTTCGGATGAAATACGAAGCCCTTTATAACGAAGGGGTTCTGCTGGTGGCAGACCGCTACACCACCTCTAATATCGTGCATCAGACGGGCAAGCTGCCCCGGGAAAAATGGGATGCATTCATCGAATGGCTCACCGATTTTGAATATCATAAATTAGGCTTGCCCGAACCGGATGCGGTTCTTTATTTAGATATGCTGCCGGAAATCTCGCAAAGGCTGATCACCCGGCGGTATCGGGGCGACGATGCCAAAAAAGATATCCACGAGCTGGATGTGAATTATCTGGAAAACAGCCGCCGCTGCGCCCTTTACGTGGGGGAGCGGCTGCATTGGCAGTTTATTCCGATGTATGATGAGCAGTATGAGCCCCGATCCAAAGAGGAAAACCAACAGTTGATCTGGGCTGA
>CAZIQE010000208.1:0-3370 GCA_964541385.1 uncultured Eubacteriales bacterium
CTTTTCAAAGAACGTGCAGGGCTCTTCTTCGCTGGGAGCGGGGCACTCTTTTTCCGGCAAGCAGAAACGGGCGGCGGGAATCTTAACCTGAACGTCACGGATCAAGCGAACAATGCTGAAAAGCCCAAGAGAAACAACCAGTTTACGGTTGGCATTTTCGCAAAGACCGTCGTAGAATCGATTGCTGACGCATTCCGGCAGCGTTAAAGTATCCGCTTCGCAGCAGCAACAGTTGCAGGAGGGATTCACGATCCGGGTGTTCAAAACGATCGGCTCCACCACTTCCACTTCGGCAACGGGGAGATTTCTTTCCAGCGTTCCTCTGGAGGAGAAGGTAGAGGTGTTGCCCTCGCTTCCGTAGAGAATTACTTTTTTATTATAGAAGGATAATCCTTCAATAATAGAGGGACGGGAAGAGCCGGTGAAGACTTCAAAATCTGTTTTGAAATAGAAGGTGAGGTCAACGCCGTAAAATCCTTTATTAAAAGGAACCTCCTCTAAGCTTACCGCCGTCCAGATCAGTTCACTTCTGCGAGCCCGAACGTTCACGGCGTTGTCGATCATAGTTTGATCTGCCGCACTTAAGTAAACCCGCATATCGGTCAAACAGTCTTTATCTTTGCATGTATCATAGATTTTTTGCAAGCTGGCGCAAACCTCTTCATTATAGTTTTGAACGTCGTAGTTGCAATTTTCGTTTGTATCCATTGTGTTCCTCCTTATAAGTATTCTAACATATTTTATGCGGTCCATTTAAAATCGTGAAATTTTATTGAAAATAACTGAATTCTATGCTATACTTTTTTCATAACATTTTAAGGGTGTATTATTATGAAGAGAATCGTTATCATTTTATCGATTATTGCATTATTGCTCGGATTCAGCGGGTGCAGTCCTTCGGTTTCTTCCAATGAAATGGAGAAGACCATGGGGCAGTTTATGGATGCCTTAAAGGTATATGACCGGGAAAAAATGACCGCCTGCCTGGATGAATTCCCGGATGGCAGCGCATATGTTTATCTGGATGATATCTTTAACGATGAAGGCTATATGGAGCTTTATCGGCTGACCTTCAAGGATTTAGAATACAGTATCGAGGACATTGAAAAGAATTCTTTAACGATCCAATGCACAAACACCGATATTCAAAGCCTATACAGCGAGGTTACCGCAACGGTGATGCAAATGGCTCTCAGCGATGAAGCCTTGCAGAAAAAGCTCGATGAAGATGAGAAGAACGGCGTTATTCTGGTGAGGGAGCTAATGCTCAGCTTGGCACGGGAGAATAAAAATCTGAAACGTACCACCAATACCTATACGGTTTCATTTAAAATAACGAACGGCAAAGTGATATTAATCTGTAACGATGAGCTGCGAAGCCTGATGACCGGAAGATTTTTCTTATCCAAAAATATGCCGATCTCGGATCCGGAAGATTAAATCTCAAGTGAATTGACGACTATAGAATTAAAGGAGAATGGAAATGAGTGAAATTTTAAAAGAACAAGGCCACGGTCCCGAAATGATGCAGGATCGGCTGTTAAAAAAGAGAATCGTTCTCGCCTTTGGAAAAATCGATGAAAAAAAGGCGGAGCAGACCATTGCTTCCTTGCTTTGGTTAAGCGAAGAAAACGATGAAAAGATCAGTATGCTGATTGATTCCGAAGGCGGAAATGAAACGGATATTCTGGCAATTTATGACGTGATGCAACGTTTAAATTGCCCCGTTGAAACGGTCTGTGTCGGAAAAGTCCATGGGCTGGCGGCTCTGCTGCTGGCGGGAGGCACAAAAGGATTACGCAAAGCATATCAAAATAGCGAAATAATGCTGGAGCAGGTGAACCGTGACCGAACCTTCGGTCAAGCAAGTGATATTGAATTGGAAACGGATCATCTGATTTCATTAAAAAAGAGAATTATCGGTATTTTGGCTGATCAAACGGGGAACACACCGGAAAAAGTATCTGCCGATATGGAACGTAAATATTGGCTCTTTGCCGATGAGGCGAAAAGCTACGGATTGGTTGATGAATTGATTTGATGCAATTTAAGATCAAAAAAACAGATTGGATCCGGGTCATCGGAATTGCTGTCTTTCTGGTTGCCGGGATCCTAACCTATCTTTATTCGCAAGGCTATTTCTCACCGAATATACCTGCCGGAACCAATGAGATCCATTTTATCGACTGTGGGCAGGGAGACAGCACCTTGATCCTATCGGACGGCAAGGCTATCTTGATTGATGCTTCAACTGCCGAGGGCGGTGGGGCTGTTGCCGCTTATTTACGTCGGTTAGGTATTCAAAGGATCGATCAATTATGGATCAGCCACCCGCACGAAGATCATATGGGCGGAGCAGAGCAGATCCTGGATGAATTTCAGGTGGAATCGATCTATCTGAAGGCTCCGACCGAGGGAACAGAGCCAACGGCAAGGTTTTATCTTGACTTTTTAACAAAAGTGCAAAATCAGGGCAAAAAAATTCACGCCGTTAAAAATTCAGAAGAGATTTCCTGCGGTTCGTTTGTCTTTGACGTATTGGGGCCGGTGGAGGAATACGAGGACTTAAATAACCAATCCATCATTATGCGTGGAAAATGCGGAAAAACCTCCATTCTCTTTACGGGCGATCAGGAAATTTCTGCGGAAAAGGACTTATTGGGTACATATGGAGCTTTACTGCGCAGTACGATTTTAAAGGTGGGGCACCACGGGAGTGACGGATCGTCCTCGAAAGCATTCTTGGCGGCGGTGGATCCCGATATCGGGGTGATTTCCTGCGGAGAAGGAAATCGCTACGGACATCCGCATCAGGAGGCTTTAGACCGCTTGGCAGATCAAGGGACTGCAATCTACCGAACAGATAAAAACGGAACAGTCGTTTTAGCAATTGAGGAAGACGGCGTTCATTTAAAGGAGGCCGCATAAATGCTATATAGCGTGGATCGCATAGAAGGCGAATTTGTTCATTTGCAGGGGGAAGATCACCAAAAGATCACCCTAAAATGCGGCGAGCTTTTATTTGCAGTAAACGAAGGGGACGTTCTGAGCCTGGAAAACGGCGTATGGCGGCTTGATCCGGATGAAACGAATCGGCGCCGTGCAAAGGTGCGTTCCTTACTGAACAGTCTGTTGGAAGAATGAATTTTCAAAAACAGTTAATGGAATTGGCGGATCCTGCATATCGGTTGTTTCAATTGAAGCTGTTGCCGACCTTGGATCCCGATACCGTATTGGGAGTGCGTACTCCCGCCCTGCGCCAGCTGGCAAAGAAATCGGCAAACACGCCGGAGGCTATTGCCTTTATGAACGCTTTGCCGCATACTTATTTCGATGAAAACAATCTTCACGCCGCTTTGATCGAATACGG
>CAZIQE010000209.1:0-6040 GCA_964541385.1 uncultured Eubacteriales bacterium
TTTTGATACAGATGAATTTTATTTAAAAAGCGGGGATGAGATGGATGAATTATTTCACCAATATCCCGGTGCCTTGGAGAACACCGTTAAGATCGCCGAGCGTTGCAATTATGATTTTGAGTTCGGCGAGTTTCATCTGCCTAAATTCCAATTGCCGGAAGGGGAGGAGGATAGTTATTCCTACCTTCGCAAACGTTGCTACGAAGGGCTAAATGCCCGCTATCCCGAACAAACCGCAAAACTCTGTGATCGGCTGGAATACGAATTGAAAACCATTCGGGATATGGGATATGTTGATTACTTTCTGATCGTTAGCGACTTTATTGACTATGCAAAAAGTAACGATATCCCCGTGGGTCCCGGGCGTGGTAGTGCCGCAGGCTCTTTGGTTTCCTACTGCCTGAAAATCACGGATATCGATCCCATTGCATATGATCTTTTGTTTGAACGCTTTCTGAATCCGGAGCGTGTTACGATGCCGGATATTGACATTGATTTTTGCTATGAGAAACGCAGTCAGGTGATCGATTACGTCATTGAAAAATACGGAAAAAACAACGTTGCCCAGATCGTTACTTTCGGCACAATGGCGGCCAAACAGGCGGTTCGTGACGTGGGTCGGGCGATGGGGATCTCCTATAGTGAAGTGGATGCAGTTGCAAAAATGATCCCCTTCCGTTTGGGGATCACTTTAAACGATGCGATCAACACCGTTCCGGCATTGAAGGAGCTTTATGAAAGCAATCAAACGGTGCGCCGATTACTGAATCAATCCTTGCTTTTAGAAGGATTTCCACGCCATAATTCCACCCATGCCGCCGGCGTGGTGATCACCGAAAGAGAAGTGAGCGATTTTGTGCCGATTTCTTTGAACGGCGATGCCCTTGTAACGCAGTTTACAATGACAACGCTGGAAGAATTGGGTCTTTTAAAAATGGATTTTCTGGGTTTGCGCAATCTCACGATTATTCGGGATACCGAAAAGCAGATCCAACTGACTGACCCGAACTTTTCGATCAAAAACGTTCCCTTGAACGATCCTGCAACCTATAAGACCCTTGCCGGTGGCAACACGATGGGGATCTTTCAAATGGAAAGCGGCGGGATGCGCCAGGTTTTGGCTCGCTTGAAGCCCACAGAGTTTGAGGATATTATTGCGGTTATTTCATTATACCGCCCGGGGCCGATGGATTCGATCCCAACATTTATCGATAATAAAAACCACCCCGAAAAGGTGCGTTACGTGATCCCGGAATTGGAATCCATTTTAAAGGTGACAAACGGATGTATCATTTACCAAGAGCAGGTGATGCAGATCGTTCGTAAATTGGCGGGGTATTCTTATGCCAGAGCCGATTTGGTTCGCCGTGCAATGAGTAAAAAGAAATCCGACGTTATGGAAAAAGAGCGGGAAATCTTTTTACACGGCCTCGCAGATGAGGATGGCAATATTATTGTCCCGGGTGCCGCTCGAAACGGCATCGGCGAAAAAGAAGCCAATCTGATCTTTGACCAGATGGTTGATTTTGCCAAGTATGCGTTCAATAAATCTCACGCAACCTGCTACGCAAAAGTGGCATATGAAACGGCATATTTAAAAACGCATTATACCAAAGAATATCTTGCTTCTCTAATGACCAGCGTGATCGGTGCCACGGAAAAAACGGCAGAATATATCGAAGAATGTAAGCGTTTGGGAATTTCGGTGATGCCGCCCAATATCAACAAAAGCTATTCCCGTTTTTGCGCTTCGAAGGATGGCATTATTTTTGGATTATTGGCCATCAAAAACGTTGGAGTTAAGATGGTGGACGAAATTGTTGCGGAGCGAGAAAAAAACGGTGAATATAAGGATTTTGCTGATTTTTGCAATCGGGTCTCGGATTTTGATATCAATAACCGTGCCATCGAAAGTATGATCAAAGGCGGCGTTTTTGATTGCTTTGGATATAGCCGGCGCCATCTAACGATGATCTTTGAGCAACTTCTGGATAGCATTAATGCGGAAAAACGAGATCAGATCGAAGGGCAGATCGGCTTATTCTCATTTATCGAAGAGCCGGTGGACGTTGGAACCAGATTTTTTAAAGACCCGCAGCCGGAATTTGAAAAATCGGATAAATTAGCATTTGAAAAAGAGTCGCTGGGGATTCATTTATCAGATAATCCGTTTGCTCCTTATAAGCATATCTATGCCAGAAAGGATATTACTTCGATCGCTTCGCTGGATGGTGAAACGGTTCCCGACGGTAAAGAGATCTGGGCGTTTGTGCAACTGGATTCCTTCCGTTCCGTTAAAACGAAAACCGGAAAAGAGATGGGATATCTTTCTCTTTCGGATCATTCCGGTGCCATTGAGGGAATTTTGTTTCCGGCACCTTTTGCCCGATATCAGAGTAAACTGGTGAAGGGGAGTCTTGTTTTCATTCGGGGAAAGGTTCAATATGATGAAGTGCGGGGCACCAAGATTCTGGTGGATGAATTACGCTATCCCAATCAAAACGAGTTGTCTGAAAAGATAATGAAGTTATATATCAAGCTTCCTTCGCAAAAATCAAGAGAAATGGATATGGTTTTAGATCTTTTAAAAGAATATCCGGGTGTGAATGAATGCGTGTTATATTTCAGCGATACCAAGAAGAGTGTTTCGACCTTGAATAAATTCGGTGTCGATTTACACCCGAAATTGCTCGATTCTTTAAAAAAAATACTCGGAGATGCAGAAATTGTCTTAAAATAGCATTGATTTTTTAAAAAGGATAGTGTATAATTTCAAAAGTTAATATTCTATTATTTTTTAGTTGAGGTATAGATTATGGAAACGAAGTTCAAAAAAATTGCGGTTTTAACCAGCGGCGGTGATTCCCCGGGTATGAACGCAGCGGTTCGTGCCGTTGTGCTCAGCGCTTTAGGCCGTGGGATGGAAGTAGTCGCTGTTAGAAGAGGTTACGCCGGTTTGATGAAGGGCGATTTGATCCCGATGAAAGCGGCGGACGTTTCCGGCATTCTCGGAAAAGGCGGCACAGTTTTGTCCAGTGCCCGCAGTCTTGAATTCTGCACAGAAGAGGGAATTCAAAAGGCCGTTAAAACCTGTAAGGAAAATGGCATTGAAGGAATCATTGTGATCGGGGGCGACGGTTCATACCGTGGCGCAGGCGATCTTTCCGCCCATGGCATTCCCTGCATCGGCATTCCGGGAACCATTGATAATGATATCTCTTCCACCGACGTTACCATTGGCTTCGATACCAGTTTAAATTGCGTTATAGAGCTGATCGACCGCTTGTGGGATACCATAACCTCCCATGATCGCTGCTCTGTTGTTGAAGTGATGGGTCGCCATTCCGGTTATATTGCAATTCACGCAGGTATTGCAACCGGCGCCACTTACGTTATGGTTCCCGAAATCGAAGCGAGTGCAGATGATTGCATCAAGAAGATCAAAGACGGGAAAGCAAAAGGTAAAAACAGCTTCATCGTTGTTGTTGCAGAAGGCGTTGGTCATTGCAAGGAACTGGCGGAACGGATCGAAAAAGAAACCGGCATCGTTACCCGTGCCACGATTCTCGGGCACGTTCAAAGGGGTGGTTCTCCCACAGCCAGAGACCGTGTTCTTGCCAGCAGATTGGGTAGTTATGCGGTTAAATTGCTTGCAGAAGGCAAGGGCAATCGGATCGTTGGCACCTATAAAGATGATTTGGTGGATTATGATCTTAACGAAGGCCTTGCAATGAAGAAGCCGTTCCCCCAGGATGCATACGATCTCTTCAACGAAATTAATAATTAAGAGATTAATAATGAAGAAAATAAAGAGAGCCCAGGCTCTCTTTATTTTATCGTCTAAAAAGGGCATTTCATCTGCCTTTTTAAGAAAAAATTAATTTTATATTGACAAAGTAATTTATAATGATTATAATAAAACTCGTTCGGTACGCCGGTGTGTTGGAATTGGCAGACGAGACGGACTCAAAATCCGTTGTTAGCAATAACGTGTGGGTTCAAGTCCCACCACCGGCACCAAAAAATCCAAGTCTTTGACTTGGATTTTTTCATTTGTGTCCGCAGGACACAACATCATTTGACCGTAGGTCAACATCATTTCGAACGAAGCGAGAACTTCATTGTCCGTTTGCGGACACAAATGAATGAGGTTGCACTACGTGCAAACGATGTGCTTCGCAATGATGTGGGCTTACGCCCAATGATGTTGCGCTTTGCGCAAACCAAGAATTGACAAATACTTTAAATAGGTATAAAATATTACATATTACTAATATAAGGAGAACGAAATATGAAACAGGCTATAAAATCATATATTTGGCGCACAGCCGTTTGGTTAACGGCAGTAGCCCTTTGTTTCTGTTTGGTTCCCGGCCTGAGTGCGAAGGCGGCGCAGGCCGAGGCACGCACGATCCGTATTCCATGCGGGATCAATGATCTGCTTTATTTAGATGAAAGCGGCAAGCCAACAGGCTATTGCTTTGACTATCTCAACGAATTGGCTCAAATCAACAACTGGACCTATGAGTTTGTTGACTGCACCTGGACCGATGCTGTAGCTATGCTGGAGCAAGGCAAGCTGGATATCATCTTTCCCACCACCTATCTGCCGGAAAGAGAAAACACAATGGAATTTTCCGCATATGCGGGCGGTTATACCTCCAGCGGTCTGTTTGCCCGTTCCGATGCCGGCTATGACTATGATAATTTCATCGCCTACAACGGCGCTCGAATCGCTGTGACCCCCGGTTCCTCCAATGATCGGGCGCTGGTCGATTTTGCCAAGGCGCATAATTTTACCTATACCCCTGTTTATCTGAATTCCATTGACGAAAAGATCCGGGCGCTTGAAGCAGGCCGGGTCGATATGCTTCTGGTTTCTTCCTCCACCAACATCCCGAATACCGTGCTACTGTCTGTATTGGATGCTTCTGCTTTCTATTTCACCGTCAAAAAGGGCAATACGGAATTGCTTAATGAGTTGAACCGTGGGATGCAACTCCTGATCACCACCAAGCCGGAGCTGGTGGCTGAAACGACTCAGAAATGCCTTATGGGCGATAATACCAATGCGCTCGCACTGACTGACGGAGAACGTGACTTTGCGGCTTCGAATTCCGAAATAGTGGTTGGTTTTTACGAACAAACCGAACCGCTTGGCTATATACAGGATGACGGGGGCTACAACGGCATCTACGTGAAACTTCTGGAACGCCTTAGAGAAAGCTCCGGTCTGAATTTGAAGTTGCGCCCCATCAGCCGCTCACAGGATTGGAAGGCACTCTTGAAAAGCGGTGAGTTGAATTTCTATATCGGTGCTTCGGAAAACTTTGTCCGTCAGGACGATGAACTACACTCCACCAACGCAATTCTGGATTATGAAAATATCCTTATTATGCGGCGAAACTGTGTCTTTGACTCTCTGGACACTCCGGTGATCGCATTGACCAAAGGACGCTCTTATTGGGAGGGTTTTCTGCCGGAGCTTTTAAATAAGGAAATTAGGGTTCAATACTATACCACCGCACGAGAATGCCTGATGGCTGTGACCCGTGGTGAGGCTGATGCAACGCTGATCAACAATCTGGAGTTTAACTATCACTCCAAAAATGACCGTTTTGCCAATCTGATCCAATGGCAGAATTTTCAATCTCCCTCCAAAGTGAGCCTGGTTACAACGATGGATCCGCAAAGTCCTAAGTTCTCCATCGTCAATAAGGCAATCCGGCAACTTTCCCCCGAGTTAATTAATTCGATCATCAACAGCCACCTTAATATGCCGTATGATTCCTACACCCCGGCGGATCATCTGTACGCCTCACGGTCGGTACTCACCATTGTGTTCGTTTGTATTCTGGCCATTGGCGTCATCCTTTTGGTGATTCGGATCGCCCGCCGTCGGCGTCGGGCTGCGGAGGAGGCCGTTCAAAAGCGGGAGAAGTATCAACTTCAAATCTTGGCGGCTCTCAGCCAGGATTACTCCGTTATCTATTATGTGGATCTGGATCGGGATCAAAGCAAGGCGGTTCGCCAGGAAAAA
>CAZIQE010000210.1:0-3071 GCA_964541385.1 uncultured Eubacteriales bacterium
CTGGGGAACCGCTCGGTGAACAGCGTGATCCTAAGCCTTGGTCATAATGCTCAAATATTATACATCAAGTTTTTCAAAAAGTAAATACCTTTTTTATTTTTCTTGAAAACTTGCAATTTGCCTTATGTATTAGTATAATAATAACGTATAAATCTATTCAAACGTAAAAGGAATTTCGATATGAAGCGAAAAATGCCGATCGCATTGCTATTGGCGGCAGTAATGCTCCTTTCATCCTCCTGCTCGGTTTTCACCGGGGAGCTTTCGGGCATGTTAACGCCGCCGGCCTTGAGCACCAGCCGTCAGGCGCTCACCAAAACGCTGAAAACGGTTTTGGGGGATTATGAACTCGTTTATCCGCAGTCCGGCTCCTACCGAACGGGGATCATCCCGGTGGATCTGAACGGCGATGAGAATACCGAAGCAGTTTGCTTTTATAAAACCTCCGGGGGCTTAGGGTTTCTGGCGCTGGAAAACCGGGAGGGTGCCTGGCAGGTTTTGGGTCAGGGGAAAAGCGACGCCGCCTCCATCAGCCGGGTGGTTTTCGGCGATCTGGAGGGCGACGGCTTATCGGAGCTGATCGTCGGCTGGCAATATCTTTCCGATAGCGACAGCAGCTATGAGGTTTATGCCCTGAAGGAGGGCGAGGCGGTGAGCAAGCATACCGGCCTTTTCACGCAGTTAACGTTATTGGATGGCGAGGATCGCAGTTATCTGGTGGTTCTGAATCGAAACTCCGCCACCAAATCGGTCACCGCCGCTCTGGTGGGGAAAACGGAAAATGAGATCGGCCTGATCAATACGGTCACGATGGTCAGCCGTTCCACGTCGTATCTGAGTATTCTGCCCGGCAAGACCACCGAGGGCAGACCGGCTGTTTATATCGACGAGCAGTTGGAGGAGGGGCTTTTTGCAACGGAGGTTCTGGCGATCAACGAGCAGGGCAGGCTGACCAATGAATTGCTCACCCAGCCGAATGTGACCACCTGGCGCAGAAACGGCGTCACCTGCCAGGATGTGAACGGAGATGAGATCCCCGAGGTGCCCGGCGAAATCGCCCTGCCGTCCTATCATCGCAACGGTCTGCCGGAAAACCTCTATCTGGTGCAATGGAGCCGGTTCGACGGGCGCACTCTTTATGCGGATTCCTATTCCTTCGTGGAGGCGAACGAGAAATTCACCGTCGCCTGGGCGAAGGATTGGCTCGGCAGGATCACGGTGGAGCGTTCCTTAGATGCGGATCGATCCTTTGTTTTCAAGGATATGAAATCCGGCGAGCTTTTCTTCACCATCCGGGTATACGGAAACGGGGAGTACCCTTCCGAGCTGGGCGATGAAGGCTGGCGAAGGCTTTATACCGATAGCGACCATATCTACGTGGTGCAATGCCAGCCGGAAAATTCGATGGGTATTGATTATTTGCAGGTGTTCGGCTTGTTCGACGTGATAACGGATAACTTATTATAGGAGAAACGGAAGATGAAAAAAATACTGGTTCTGGAAGATGAAACCGCCATCCGGGAATGTGTGGTTTTGAATTTGCGCCGGGCAGGCTATGAAACGCTGGAGGCCGCCACCGGCGAGGATGCGTTAAAGCTATTCGACCAAAACGGCGATATCGACGTTGCCGTTCTGGACGTGATGCTCCCGGGGATCGACGGCTTGGAGGTTTGCAAAACCATCCGGGCTTCGAACCAAAAGGTAGGCATTATTATGCTCACGGCGAAGGCGCAGGAGAACGATAAGGTCGCCGGTCTGATGAACGGGGCGGACGACTACGTTGCCAAGCCGTTTTCGCCTTTAGAGCTGGTGGTGCGGGTAGACGGGCTTTACCGGCGGGTGCAGATGATGAAGGGCATTGCGCAGGAAAACAGCGATGAACTGAAGGACGGCCCCTTCGTTTTGAATCATAAAAGCCGCCGCCTGGAGAAAAACGGACAAAAGATCGACGTGACGCAGGTGGAATTTCAGTTGATGCGCCACTTTCTGGAAAATACCGGAAAGGCCTTCTCCCGGGAAGAGATCTTCAAAACCGTCTGGGGCGATAGCTTCGGCGGCGACCGGCATAAGATCGTGGACGTGAACATCCGCCGCTTGAGAATGAAAATTGAAGATGATCCCTCTAAGCCGATCTATCTGCAGACCGTTTGGGGTTACGGGTATCGCTGGGGCAACGAATGATGAAGGAAAAACTGCAAACATTATTGAAAAATATAAAGCAGTTTGCCTTGCGTGGCTGGGAGCGGTTTCTCAAAACGATCCACGTGATCCGCACCTACGTGTATACCGGGATCACCCGGCGTTGGCTGGTGAATATCTTCGGCGTGACGCTGGTCGTTGTTGTTCTGGCTCTCGCGATCGTGGGTGCTCTCATCAAGAATTTCTATTATTCCGATTGCGTGGGCACCCTCACCGCCAGCGGGGAATATATGACCAAGTATTTTGAACGGTATATCTATCCCCAGTATAAGGATATCCACGCCGGATTGATGGCGATGGTGCAGGATTTCGAGGATAAGAGCATTATGGAAATGCAGGTGATGACGGTAAACGGCAGCTCCGTTTATTCCTCCACCGGCTTTGAGATCACCGAGGTGAACGAAACGCCGGATCTGATCCAGGCACGCAACGGAAAATCGGCGAACTGGATCGGATTCCACGCCCTCTCCGATGAGCGGGTGGTGAGCGTTTCCCAGCCGCTCTATACCGAGGAGGGCATCCTGGTGGGAACGATGCGGATGATGAGCTCTCTGGAGCAGGTGGATCAGGCACTCACCAATATCAACCTTCTGATCGTGGGCGTGGGGCTTTGTATCATTTTGCTAACGGCGTTTACCGGCAGTTATTTTATCAAATCCATCGTATTGCCGGTGGGCTATATCAATGAAACCGCCAAGGAGATCGCCAAGGGCAATATGACCGCGCGAGTCCCCAACGTTGGGAAAAGCGATGAGATCGGCGAGCTTTCCCAAACCATCAATATGATGGCGGAGGAGCTTTCCCAAACGGAAAAGCTGAAAAACGAATTTATTTCGTCGATCTCCCATGAGCTGCGCACGCCCTTAACGGCG
>CAZIQE010000211.1:0-5054 GCA_964541385.1 uncultured Eubacteriales bacterium
TCGCCCATCCACCGAAAAACTTTTCTGAAAAAGATCATCGGGGAATAAAATGAAGGTATTCGGATTAGGCTTAAAAGGAGAGCAGGCGGCCAAACGCCACCTGCGTAAAAAAGGCTATAAGATCCTGGCGGCGAACTATCAATGCCGTTTCGGCGAACTGGATCTGATCGCCAGGGATAAAAACTGCCTGGTATTCTGCGAGGTCAAAACCCGCAGCCCCGGAATGATCGCCTCCCCGCAGGAGAGCGTTACGCCTGCCAAGCAGCAAAAAATGATCAAAACAGCGCAGTTTTATATTGCCGCCGAAAAATGCGGGGATATGGAAATGCGCTTCGACGTTCTGGCGGTAACGGCAGATGAAAAAGGTCGGTTATCGGTGGAACAATTGGAGAATGTGATAACATTATGATTTACGGCGATTTGCATTGCGATACCTTCTGGCGCTGCTATCAGGAGCGCATCACCCCGGAGCATCCCAATCTGCAGGTGCGGCCCCGTTCGGATTATCGGCGTTTGCAAACCTATGCGATCTACGTGGGAGATCATGTCCGGGATCCCCTGCCCTATTTTAATGCAGTTTATGCCTACGGAACGGAGCTGTTCCGCCGGCGGGGGGAAATGGTTCTTTGCCGCCGGGCAAGGGAGATCGATGAAGCCTTTTCCGCCGGTAAAACGCCCTATCTGGTCAGCGTGGAGGGGGGCGGTTTTTTCAGTGGAAAAACCGTGGAAGACCGCAAAATCGTGAAGGAACTGAAAAAACGGGGCGTCTGCTTTTTGAGCCTCTGCTATAATAAGGGCAACCAATTGGCGGGCGGGATCCTGAGCCCGGAAAAAAGCCTCACCGAGGCCGGCCGCAATGCGGCGTTATTATTGCGGGAGGAGGGGATCTCTCTGGATCTTTCCCATCTGAACCGCCGCTCGGCGGATGCGCTTTTGGAAATGTTGCCCGATGGCGTGGTGGCAACCCATTCCAATTGCTTTTCTCTTTGCGGGCATCCCCGGAATCTTGCAGACGATCAGATCCTCGCTCTGAAAGAGAAAAAAGGCTTGATGGGCATCAATTTCTATCCGCCTTTTTTGAAGGCGGAGGGGGAAGCCTCCGTCCGGGACGTTCTGGCGCATCTGTCTTATGCAGAAAAATTGGGTGCCGCCGGGATTCTGTCCTTCGGGAGTGATTTCGACGGAATCAACGAAACGCCGATCGGTCTTCGGAGCTCCGAGGATATTCCCGCCCTGGCGGAAACGCTTATTGCCGCAAAGGGAAAAGAAGCGGCAGAGAATTATCTCTATCGTAATTTTAAAAACTATCTGGATCGGGTTTTTAAGTAAAAAGGCGCTATATGCGCCTTTTGGAAGGACTTTACTGTTCTTTATAGGTTTTGCAAAAGGTATCAGCGCTGGTGCAGCATCCTTCGCAGTTGCAAACTTCGATTTGAGAGGCGGTGCAATGGTCGCCGGTAGCGTGATACACACAATTTTCAACCTTACAGCAAATTTTATTGTTTTGATCCAATTGAAAACACTCCTTTCCGTTGATTATTCTAACCACGGAAATAAAAAATATGCAAAAGGAGAAAAAATTTGGCGCTCTATGTGATCGGCGATCCCCACCTTTCCTTTTCGGTGGATAAGCCAATGGATATCTTCGGCGGCCGTTGGGCCAATCATCCGGAAAAACTGAAAAAAGCCTGGCTGGAAACGGTTGCTCCCGGGGATACCGTGGTGTTGGCGGGGGATGTTTCCTGGGGCATTTCCCTGAAGGAAGCCGAGGCGGACTTTGCCTTCCTTCATTCCCTGCCCGGCAAAAAGATCCTTTTAAAGGGCAACCACGATTATTGGTGGGAAACCGCCTCGAAGCTTCGCCGCTTCTTTGCGGAGCGGGGCTGGGAGGATTTCTCCGTCCTCTATAATAATGCGATTTCCGTTGAAGGCTTTGCCCTCTGCGGCACCCGTGGCTGGGAAGCGAACGCCGAAACCGATCAGGATCGCAAAATGCTGGAGCGGGAGCTGGGTCGGCTGGAGCGTTCCCTGCAGGCGGCGGAGCCGGGACTGCAAAAAATCGTCTTTTTCCATTATCCGCCGATGGCGGGGGAAATGAAGCCGTTTCTGCCTTTATTGAAAAAATATAACGTGAAGCTTTGCTATTACGGTCACCTTCACGGTTATCCCGCCATCAAAACGGCTCCCACCGAGGAGGAGGGCGTTTTGTTCCGGCTGATCTCGGCGGACGCTTTGGGCTTTTGCCCTTGGTCTGTTTCGGCGGATTGGGCGGAAATCAACCGAAAGAAGCCGGTTTCTCATCAGATTGGCCAAAAAATCCGCCGATTTTTTGCGAAAGTTCTATCCCATTTTGGCAGAAAGAGTTGACATTTTCCGGTTTAGACGATAAAATAATATGGTTAATATGAAGTATATTCCTATGGAGGTAAAATTAGGATGACTGTTAAAGAAGTGAAAAATCTTGAAAACAGCACAGTTGAACTGAATGTGGAGGTAAAGGGCGAGGAATTCAAATCCGCCGTGGATGCCGCATTCAAAAAAAATCTTTCTAAAATGACGGTTCCCGGCTTCCGGAAGGGCAAAGCCCCCCGGAAGATCGTTGAAAGTCTGTATGGCGAAGGGATCTTCTTTGAAGATGCCGTGAATGCGCTTTATCCCAAGGCATATGAGGATGCCGTGAAGGAAGCCGGTCTGAAGGTGGTCGCACGCCCCGAGATCGAGATCACTTCCGTGGATGCCGAAGGCTTTACCTTCAAAGCCGTTGTTGCCGTGAAGCCCGAAGTAACCGTGAAGGAATATAAAGGTTTAAAGGCCACTAAAACTGTCTATAGTGTAACTGAAGCCGAAGTAAAAGATGAGCTCGAACGCCTGCAAAAGCAGAACGAAAGAACCATCATCGTTGAGCGGGAAGCCAAAGAAGGGGATACCGTGAATATCGATTTCGATGGCTCTGTGGATGGCGTTCATTTCGATGGCGGCAAGGGCGAAAAGTATGATCTGGTTCTGGGCAGCGGCAGCTTTATCCCCGGCTTTGAAGAGCAACTGGTGGGGAAGAAGGCCGGCGAAGAAGTGGATGTCAACGTAACCTTCCCCGAGGATTACCATGCAGAGGATCTGAAGGGCAAGGCCGCCGTATTCGCCTGCAAGGTGAACGAGGTGAAGGAAACCGAGGTTCCCGAGCTGGACGATGAATTTGCAAAAGACGTCAGCGAATTCGATACGCTGGCGGATCTGAAGAAGGATATCCGCAAGAAGATCAAAGCCCGGAAGGAAACCCAGTCTGCCAACGAATTGGATAACGCTCTGATCGATGCCCTTCTGGAGCAAACCGAAATGGATGTTCCCGCCGCAATGGTGGAAGAAAAGGTAAACAATATGGTTGCGGAATTTGAGCAGCGCCTTGCCGGCTCCGGCTTGAATCTGCAAACCTATTTGCAGTATACGGGAATGGATACGGAAAGCTTCCGCAAGGGCTTTGAAGCCGATGCCCTGAAGCAGATCAAGGTTCGCCTGGCTCTGGAAAAGGTTGTGGAGCTTGAGGGCGTGGTCGTTTCCGATGAAGAGATCGAAAAGGAATATAAAGACATCGCCGATGCATATAATATGCCTGTTGACCAGGTGAAAATGTATCTGCCCAAGGATGATATCACCATGGATTGCGCAGTCAATAAGGCGGTTGAGGTGATCCGCACCAATGCGGAGGTTACCGAAGAAAAGGCCAAGAAGCCTGCCGCAAAGAAGGCAGCCAAAAAGGAAAAGGCAGCCGAATAATCGATTTAGACGGATAGGAGATAGTTTATGAGTTTAGTACCAATGGTAGTGGAACAAACCGGTCACGGGGAGCGGAGCTATGATATTTATTCCCGCCTTCTGAATGATCGGATCATCATTTTGGCCGAGGAGGTCAACGATACTACTGCCAGCCTGGTGATCGCCCAGCTTTTGTATCTGGAGGCGCAGGATCCCGATAAGGATATCAGCTTCTATATCAATTCTCCGGGCGGTTCCGTTAGTGCGGGTCTGGCGATTTTCGATACGATGAATTATATCAAATGCGATGTTTCCACCATCTGTATCGGGATGGCTGCCAGTATGGGCTCCTTCCTGCTTGCCGCCGGTGCTAAGGGAAAACGCTTCTGCCTGCCCAATAGCCAGGTGATGATCCATCAGCCTCTGGGCGGTTTCGCAGGAAGCACCACCGAGATCGAGATCACCGCGAACCATCTAAAGAAAACCAAAGAAAAACTCAGCAAAATGCTGGCAGAGTTCACCGGCAAGAGTTATGAAGAGATCCTGCGGGATACCGATCGGGATAACTTCCTTTCCGCCGATGAGGCCAAGGCGTATGGCTTGGTAGATGAGGTTATTGCCCATCGCTGATCATCATAAAAACCCGGCACCGGCCGGGTTTTTATTCACTAAGGGGAACGTTATGTCTGAAAAAAACAAGAATATTTGCTCCTTTTGCGGGCGCTCCGGCGATGAAGTCAATCTGATCGAAGGCATCGACGGAATGATCTGCTGCGATTGCGTGGAGCTTTGTATGAATTTAATGATCGGCAGCGGCTATGAACCTCATCTGCAGGAGCCGCCCCGCCGCAATAAAAAGAAGAAAAGCGAGGAGATCCGGGTCTATAAGCCCCGGGAGATCAAAGCCTTTCTGGATGAATACGTGATCGGTCAGGAACGAGCCAAGATCGCTCTTTCCGTGGCTGTTTATAACCATTATAAGCGGATTTTGAATCTGGATCAAAACAAACCCGGCGACGTGGAATTGCAAAAAAGCAATATCCTGTTGGTGGGTCCCACCGGCAGCGGGAAAACCTATCTGGCGAAAACGCTGGCAAAGATTTTGAACGTTCCCTTTGCCATCGCCGATGCCACAACGCTCACCGAGGCGGGCTATGTGGGCGAGGATGTGGAAAATATTCTCCTGAAGCTGATCCAGGCCGCCGATTATGATATCGAACGGGCGCAAAAGGGCATCATTTATGTGGACGAGATCGATAAGATCGCCCGCAAAAGCGAAAATGTGTCCATCACACGGGATGTCA
>CAZIQE010000212.1:0-5489 GCA_964541385.1 uncultured Eubacteriales bacterium
TTATTGGGATGGTTTTTCGCCTGGCGCAGAGTAAGATGACCGCTATCCACCAGCTGCTGAACGGCAGAATGATCTTTCGTGACCTGCGTGATATTGCCCTTTGAAATATGATACCCGCGGCTGTCGCCGATATTTGCGAAATACAACTGCGTGTTTTCAGCCCATGCCAAAACCATCGTTGTTCCCATTCCGGCAAGTTTCGGATATAGTCCCGAAGCCGCATAAACGTTTTGGTTACTTTCCGTAACGATTTTTTCAAATAAGGCTTTTGGTTTTGCGTTTCCTCGTTCAAGCCAATTTAAGTAGGCTGTTTCCTTTGCGATATTGCTTGCGCAACTGCCGCCGTTAGCACCGCCCATACCGTCGCATACAACGGCAAAGCAATTGCCTTCTTCATTGGGCGAGAACCAAAATGCATCCTGGTTTTCCTTTCGAACCAAGCCCATATGGCTACTGCCGACTGCTTTCACCGGCATCATCCTCCTTTTTCATATGTTGATGACGAAGCTGACCGCAGGAAGCGGAAATATCGCTTCCCAGCGTTCGTCGGATCGTGGCATTTAATCCAAGATCATTGAGCGTTTTTTGAAATGCGTAGATCCCTTCTCTGCTCGGCGCCTTGAATATGCCGTTATCGATGGGATTTACGGGAATTAAATTGATATGGCAAAGCAATCCTTTCAGCAGGCGGGAAAGGCGTTCTGCATCCGGTTTGCTATCGTTTACTCCTTTAATGACCGCATATTCAAATGAGATGCGGCGACCGGTTATCTTTTGATAACCCCGGCAAGCATCGATCAGTTCATCAATATGATACTTGCGGTTTACCGGCATTGTTTTACTGCGAGCCTCATCGGTGGTTGCGTGGAGAGAAACAGATAAGGTAATGGGCAGATTTTCTTCTGCCAATTTTTGAATTCCGGGAATCAAACCGCAGGTTGAAACTGAAATATGGCGGTAACCGATATTGATTCCCTCGGGATCATTCACGTTTTTAAGGAAACGGATCACTTGCTCGAAATTATCTAAAGGTTCCCCGATCCCCATCATCACAATATTACTGATCCGGGAGCCCAAATCCGCTTGTACTTTTAATATTTGATCCAGAATTTCTCCGGCAGAAAGGGAGCGAACCAACCCGTTCTTGGTAGACTGGCAAAAAGCGCATCCCATCCGGCACCCCACCTGAGAAGAAATGCAGATCGAATAGCCGTGGTTATATTTCATTGCAACGGATTCAATCAAATGCCCATCTTGCAATTGAAATAAATACTTAACAGTATCATCGATTTTAGAAGAAAACTTCTTATAAATCTTTAAGTCTGTGATCTCGGCATTTTCCTTTAACGTTTCCCGCAGAGCGGCGGGCAGATCAGTCATTTTATCAAAAGAAGAAACGCCCCGATGCAGCCAACGGAAAATCTGCACGGCACGGAAAGCCGGCTGATGCAGTTCATCTATGTAGGCGGAAAGCTCCTCCCTTGTGAGTGATTTTAAATCCTGTTTCAAAATTTAACCTTTCTTAATGAGCGCAATATAAAAACCATCGTTTCCGTCCAGAGGCAGATCGATTTGTTCCCGCTCCAATTGGTATTGGGGATTTTTCTTTAAAAACGCCTGCACCAGCAAACTGTTTTCCCGTTGATCAATCGTGCAGGTTGAATAAACCAATTTTCCGCCGGGCTTTAAATAGCGGAGCCCGTTTTCCAGAATTTTAACCTGCAAATCCGTAAATTCGGAAGAAATATACTGCTTATATTTAATGTCCGGTTTTTTTCCCATCATCCCAAGCCCGCTGCAAGGAACGTCGCAAAGAACAAAATCGGCACTCTCAACATCCTTTTCTACAAATTCAGCCCCGTTGCGTAAAGCAGAAATAACATTATGTAAACCAAGCCGTTTTGCTTCTTGATTAAAATGATCAATTTTATGGGGGTGGATATCGAATGCCCGCACCTTTCTTTTGGGATCCGCCGCCAGAATGAACGTTTTCCCGCCCGGAGCGGCGCAAAGATCCATAATATCCTTTGCTTCTTTGGGGCAAAGCAATGCGGCTTGCGCTGAATGATAGCCCACCACGTGGAACCATCCATTTTGGTATGCGGCGGAGGATTCAATAGAAAAACCGTGGTCGATTTTATAAAGATCAGGAAGATCCGTTAAAATAGGATCCAATCCGCATTGGTTGAGCGCGGTAATAAATTCGGCTTGCGTTCCTTTACTCACATTGCGATAGAGATAGATATCATTATTATTTTTTTGAAGTCCACCCATCATCTCAACAAAGGTTTCTTTGCCGTATTGCTCCAGCAATAGCTCCACCAGAGCAGGATCGATGGAATAGCGCACCGAGAAATCCGCCTTTTTCAATAAAAGTAACTCTTCTCTGCGATCGGAGCACCGGCGAAGAACCGCATTGCAAAAGCCGGTTCCTTTAAAAAAGCGTGCGGTTTTCAATAATTCAACCGAAGTGTTGCAGGCGGCGGCGGCCGGAATATCCATATAGAACATTTGATAAATGCCCATGCGCAATGCAATCAGCAATTTGGCATCCATTTCTTTCGGATCCCGATCGCTGCATTTGGCAATAAAATAATCCAACGTGATTTTTCGTTCGATCACTCCGTAAACGAGAGCCGTGATAAAACGGCGATCCCGTTGGTCTGCAACGTTACGCAATGCTTTTTTTAAGGCAAGGTTGGGAAAAGTTTTATTGAATTCCCAATCGAGTAATAAATCATAGGCGATCCAACGCACGTCCCTCATCTGCGGTTCCTCGAACGATTCAGTAAAATCATCAATTGCCACAGCACCGTGATCGCTGAGGCAACATAGGTCATTGCCGCAGCGCTTAAAACCCGACGAACTCCTTTCACATCGTCTTGAGTGAAGCTGCTGTTTTCAATGACCTTCACGGCTCTGGAAGAGGCGTTGAACTCCACCGGCAACGTGATCAATTGGAAGAAAAACAATACGACATAACATAGAATCGCCAAATTGAAGATAACGGCACCCATCGACGATCGGGTGTAAAAAAAGAAACTGGCGAGCATCAAAAAATAAAGCAATTTCGAGCTGAAATTCGTGATTCCGACAACTGCGCTGCGCACCTTGATCGGAAAATAGCCAACTGAATGTTGAATGGCGTGGCCGCATTCGTGGGCGGCAATGCCGATAGATGCAATACTGCTGCCGTTATAAACCTCGTCGGAAAGCGCAACTATTTTTTTAATTGGGTGAAAATGATCGGAAAGCTGCCCGGAAACACAAGTGACCTGAACGTCATAGATCCCCGCATTCCTAAGGATCATTTCAGCCATTTGAGCGCCTGTTATGCCACGGGAATTTTGGATTCCGCTATATTTCGAATAAGTGGATTTCAATCGGATCTGAACCAAAACCCCTAAGATCAACACCGGGAGCATTGAAAAGATTCCAAAATAATAATTATAAAAAATCCGAATCACTCCTTTGTTACTTCAAAATTTCTCCTACTGATAATTTTGCACCGCAAGCATAAGAATAAGCATCCAATCTGCTTTTTCCCTGTTTTTGGATCTCTTTAATCAAAACGGAATATCCATCCCCGCATGCGACTTCGATTCCTTCGTGAGAAATTTCGGTGATGACGCCGGGCGCATCCGACGTTTTTTTGCCGAGATAGGCTTTATGAATTTTGATCCGGTATTCGCCGCAATCCAGATAGGCGCCGGGAGAAGGATTTAATCCCATAATCAAATTGCGTAAGACCAATGCAGGACGGTTAAAATCGATCGCACCCTCCGCCTTTGTAATCATCGGCGAATAGGTTGCCTCGGCATCGTTTTGCTTTTGGTAAACCGCACTTCCGTCTAAAATCCGGCTGATTGCAGTCATCAGGGCTTTTGCACCCAGCTCTGCCAGGCGGTCAAAAACCGTTCCGGCAGTATCCTCCGGGGTGATCGGCGTTGAAACAGCGCAGAGCATATCGCCGGTATCCAGCCCTTTTTCCATTTTCATAATCGTTACACCGGTTTCGGCTTCTCCGTTCATAACAGCACGTTGGATCGGTGCGGCACCACGGTACTTCGGCAATAAAGAACCGTGAACGTTGATGCAGCCGTAGCGAGGAAAATTCAGAATATATTCCGGCAAGATGCGGCCATATGCCGCAACCACGATCAGATCGGGTTGGGTTTCATTCAAAACCTCCTGAAATGCGCCGTCTTTCAAAACTAAAGGCTGCCAGCATGGAATCCCCTTTTCCAGAGCAAATTCCTTCACCGGCGGTGCCGACGTTTTGCCTCCGCGACCCTTGGGGCGATCCGGTTGGGTGACCACCCCGACCAATTGGCAGTTTTCAAAAATCGCTTTACAGGATTTTACTGCAAAATCGGGAGTACCCATAAAAAGAACACGCAAATCATTCATCGGGAAAAACCTCTTTACCGATCATCGGAATGGTGATGCCGTTTAAATGGTCAAATTCGTGCTGAAGGCATCGGGCATTGAAATCATCTGCGGAAAACTCAAAAAATTCCCCTTTTTCATCCTGCGCACGCATCTTGATTTTATGCGCACGAACGATCTGAAAAGTTCTTCCGGGGAACGAAAGGCACCCTTCATAATATTTATCGTTTTTCCCGGAAGAAGAAATGATTTCCGGATTGATAAACACCTTATATTCGCCGGTTTCGGGGGCAACGTCCGCAATAAAAATGCGTCTTAAAACCCCCACCTGCGGAGCGGCAAGGCCTGCGCCGACCTCTTTTCTAAGCGTTTCCCGCATATCCTGAACCAAAGCGGCCAGCTTATCATCAAAAACCGTTACCGGTCTTGATTTTTTCCCGAGAAACTCCATATCATTTTTCACAACGTTTCTAAGTGCCATTTCTAATACCTCAAAAAAATTGAATGGGATTCATATTATAAGTAATCTGCAAGCCGTATGGCATTGTTAATTTTTGCGCTTCACGGATCAAATTACGAAGTCTGGCCGTATTTTTGCACTTAATTAACATTTGCATCCGGTATTTCCCCCGGAACGTTCCCACTTTGGGAACCACCGGCGAGAGTAATCTCAGAGGGATATCTTTATAATCGGTTTTTGCTTTTTCATTTAAAAACTGATAGATAGAGACCATTGCTTCCGCTGTTGATTTTTGAGAAACGCCTTCCACGGCAATCAGCAAAATATCGCAGTACGGCGGATAATTCGCCAATCGGCGGAAAGAGATCTCCTGTTGATAAAATTGCAGATAATCCTGCTCTTTAGATAGATTGATCACCGGATGCTCCGGGCAATAGGTTTGAATGATCGCTCTGCCCTGCTTTTTGCTCCGTCCGGAGCGACCGCAAACCTGCGTTAAAAGATTGAACGTCCGTTCGTTGGCACGGAAGTCGTTATTATATAGGGACATATCCGCCTGCAAAACGCCAACTAACGTCACGTTGGGAAAATCCAGCCCTTTGGCAACCATCTGCGTACCCAGCATCACATCGTATTTTCC
>CAZIQE010000213.1:0-3856 GCA_964541385.1 uncultured Eubacteriales bacterium
ATAGGCATCCTCACCCACCACCTTTTAGCGTTCCTCGGCACTACGCTCCTTCTCGTTCTTATAGACCTGCGCCTCCTCGTGGGAGGAGAGGGGCGTGACGCAGCGGGTGCAATAGGGAACGATCTTGAACCCTTTATAAAGCAGCTTCTTATCAAAGATCTTTTTCAGAGCCCACCATTCCGATTCAATAAAATCATTGTGGTAGGTAACGTAAGGATCGTCCATATCCGCCCAGAATCCAACGGTGCGGGAAAAATCCTCCCACATTCCCTTGTATGTCCAAACGCTCTCCTTGCAATGGCTGATAAAGGGCTCCAAGCCGTATTCCTCGATCTGCTCCTTGCCGTCTAAGCCCAGCTTCCGTTCCACCTCCAGCTCAACGGGCAGACCGTGGGTATCCCAGCCCGCCTTCCGGGGCACCATATAGCCCTTCATCGCCTTATAGCGGGGCACCAGATCCTTCACCACCCGGGTCAGAACGTGGCCGATATGGGGCTTGCCGTTGGCGGTCGGCGGACCGTCATAAAACACGTAGGGGGTTCCTTCCCGGCGGGAATCGATGCTCTTTTCAAAGATTTTATTCTCACGCCAGAATTTTTCGATTCTTTTTTCTTCTTCCGTAAAATTCAGATTAGGGGAAACGCTTTGATACATTTCTTCCTCGATCTCCTTTCAAAAATAAAAAGCCCCCATCCCGATCATTCAGGATGGAAAGCTCAGCTTCCATTTATAACCACCTAAAATCAGACCATCATCTGCGATCCCGGTAACGCCGGATCAAGGCGGAGAGGCCTATCCTGAGCGGTTCAGTCCTCAACTCCGGAGTGATCTTCAGCCTTTGCGCCTCCGCCGGGCTTCCACCGTCCCCGGTTCGCTTTGGGAGCCATTCAAATGCCTACTCTCTCCATCAAAGTATTTGTCTTCAATAGTTTAGCATAGATGCCTCAAAAAAGTCAAGATTTTTTTAAATTTCCTATTGACAACCCGAAATTTCCGTGGTATTATATGAGCAGATATTCATATGAATGGAGGTTCATATATGGCTCATAACCACGCAGAACGGCTGGAGCTGGTTCGAAAGGGGATGCCGGCGGACGAATTGCTGTGTGATCTGGGGGATCTTTTCAAGGTCTTCGGCGATACCACCCGGATCAAGATTTTATACTCTTTATTTGAAGAGGAGCTTTGCGTTTGCGCCATTGCAGAGCTGTTGGGAATGACCCAATCTGCCATCTCCCATCAATTGAAGGTATTGAAGGATGCCCGGCTGGTGAAATGCCGGCGGAGCGGGAAAACGGTTTATTATTCTCTGGCAGACGACCATGTGCGTTTGGTGATCGGCCAGGGCTATGATCATATTACGGAGGAATAAAAAAATGAAAAAAGTTGTTCGGATCGAAGAGTTATGCTGTGCCCATTGTGCTTCCCAGATCGAAGCTGAGGTGCAAAAAATTGAGGGTGTTTCGTTTGCTTCTCTGAATTTTCTTTCTCAGAAAATGACGATTGAGGCGGAGGACGCCAAAATACCCGCTATCTTAAAAGAAGTCGTGAAGATCTGTAAAAAGATCGAGCCGGATTGCGAGGTTATTCTTTGATGACGAAAAAGCAAAAGAAAACGCTGGCTCGGATCATCGTTGCGGCGGTATTGATGGCGGCGGCGATGCTGATCCCTGCCGAGGGTTGGATTCGTTTCATTCTGTTTCTTCTGCCCTACGCCGTTATCGGCTATGACGTTTTAATGAAAGCGGGTCGGAATATTCTGAATGGCAGGATTTTCGATGAAAACTTTCTGATGGCACTTGCAACGTTGGGTGCCTTTACCATCGGGGAATACCCGGAGGGCGTGGCGGTGATGCTGTTTTATCAGATCGGGGAGCTGTTCCAGGGTCTGGCGGTGGGCAAAAGCCGCCGCTCCATTGCCGCATTGATGGATATCCGCCCGGATCGTGCCTGCGTGCTCCGCAACGGCGAGGAAACGGAGGTTTCGCCCGAAGAGGTGGAGGTAGGCGAGGTGATCCTTCTGCGCCCCGGCGAAAAAATTCCGCTGGACGGCGTGATTTCGGAGGGTGCAACCGCCGTGAATACGGCAGCCCTCACCGGCGAAAGCCTGCCCGTGAATAAAACGGTCGGGGATGAAGTGCTCAGCGGTTCTGTGAACCAGAGCGGGCTGATTCAGGTTCGGGTCACGAAGCCCTTCAGGGAGAGCACCGTTTCCCGGATTTTGGAGCTGGTGGAAAACGCCTCCGCCAAAAAAGCGAAAACCGAGAATTTTATCAGCCGGTTCGCTCGCTGGTATACGCCCTGCGTGGTGGTTGGTGCGTTGCTTTTGGCGTTGGTGCCGCCCCTTTTTCAGGGTCATTGGATCGAATGGATCCATCGGGCGTTGATCTTTTTGGTGGTGTCCTGCCCCTGCGCATTGGTGATCTCGGTGCCGCTTTCCTTTTTCGGCGGGATCGGGGGCGCCTCCCGGAAGGGAATTCTGATCAAGGGCGCCAATTATATGGAAGCTATGGCGAAGGCGCAAACCGTTGTATTTGATAAAACCGGCACGCTGACCTACGGAACCTTCGAGGTGGCGGAAATTTGTCCCCGGCAAATGAGCGGGCAGGCGCTTTTGGAATGGGCGGCTCTGGCGGAATGCTATTCCAATCATCCCATCGCCGAATCGATTTTGAAGGCGTATGGCAAAGAGCCGGATCGTTCCCTTGTGAGCGAGGCGGAGGAGCTCCCCGGCAGGGGAATCCGTGTAACGGTCAAAGGGAAAAAGCTTTCCGTCGGGAATCGCCGCTTAATGGAAGAGGAGGGCATCACCCCGGAGGAACTTCATAAGCCGGGCACGGTGGTGCATCTGGCGGCAGACGGCGAATACGCCGGCTATCTGGTGATCACCGATCGGGTGAAGGAAACCGCAGTCGAGGCGATCCGGCAATTGAAAAAGGCCGGTATCGGAAAAACGGTGATGCTCACCGGCGACCGCCGGGAGGCGGCGCAAGACGTGGGGCGGCAATTGGGAATCGATGAAATTTATTCCGAGCTGCTGCCGGATCAGAAGGTGGCGAAGGCCGAAAAGCTTCTGGAGGGCGAAGGCAAGGTAGCCTACGTGGGAGATGGCATCAACGATGCGCCGGTGTTGAGCCGTGCGGACGTCGGCATCGCCATGGGTGCTCTGGGGAGCGATGCCGCCATTGAAGCCGCCGATCTGGTTCTGATGGACGATGACCCCCGCAAGATCGCAGAGGCGATCCGTTGCTCCCGCCGCACCGTTTCCATCGTTTGGCAAAACATCATTTTCGCCCTGAGCGTGAAGGGGATCATCCTGCTCTTGGGTGCTCTGGGATTGGCAGGGATGTGGCTTGCCGTATTTGCAGACGTGGGCGTGATGATTCTGGCAATTTTAAACGCCATGCGGGCGTTAAGATTTTAAGGAACGGTTCTTGACATCTTTCGCATCCTGCATTATGATGGAGGAGAGGTGAACTCCATTGAAGGCAAAATTAGAAAATTTTTGGTATTATTATAAATGGTATGTGATCGGCGGCGTGATCGGCGTGATCATTCTGCTGGTGGGGATCCGGAGCTGCGGTGCAAAGGAGAAGGCGGATTTTTATCTGCTCTACGCCCGGGATACCTCCCATAATCCGATTCAGGTGCAGGCTCTGGAGGATTGGCTTTCCTCGCAGGTGCCCGATCGGGACGGAAACGGCGAACGAGCCGCCCGGGTGCTCACCAGCGCCAATAACGATCAGTTTAACGGCTATGATCCCAGCACAATGCTGGTGCAGGTCAATTCCGGCGAGGCGATCCTTTATCTGGTCAGCGAGGAAATCTACGGCACGCTCCACGAAAATAACGTGCT
>CAZIQE010000214.1:0-4380 GCA_964541385.1 uncultured Eubacteriales bacterium
ATTGGATTCTCAATTCTGGCAGTCCTTTATTTTCACGTCCCTTTTCACGCTGGTGTCGGTTCTGTTGATCAACGTTGCCGCCTTCAGCGTGGCGCTCGGCTTAACGCAGGGGATTCGGGGCACGCATTTATTCCGAACGCTCTTTTTTATGCCCAATCTGATCGGCGGGATCGTTTTAGGCTATATCTGGAAGATGCTGATCAATTATGGGGTTCTGATCCCGCTTTTCGGCCAGGATCTCACCTATAGTTCCGTCTACGGCTTGTGGGGGCTGGTTGCGGTGGTGGCATGGCAACAGATCGGGTATATGATGATCATTTATATTTCCGGACTGCAATCGGTGCCCGAGCATCTGCGGGAGGCCGCCGCCATCGACGGTGCCGGACGCTGGCAGACCCTGCGCCACGTTACGCTGCCGATGGTGATGCCTTCCATCACGATCTGCACCTTTTTGACCCTAACGAATTCCTTCAAGCTCTTTGATCAGAATTTGGCGTTAACCGACGGAAAACCCGGCAGAATGACAGAAATGCTGGCACTCGCCATCCGCAACACCTATGGAACCACCCCGAAAACCCACGGAACCGCCCAGGCGATGGCGGTGGTCTTTTTAGTGATCGTGGCGGGCTTGGCGTTGGTGCAGCTATGGCTCACCCATCGCAGGGAGGTGGAGCAATGAGAAAGAAAAATCATTGGCTCACAGCCCTTTTCGGGGTTCTAACGGCTTTCTATATTATTCCGCTTGTGGTGCTGGCTTATAACTCTTTTAAAACGAAGGAATCCATCACCGGTCAGGTCTTTGCCCTGCCGAATGGGGAGACCTTCGTGGGATTTTCCAATTATATCCGGGGGATCACCTCGATCGATTTCTTGAATTCCGTGGTGTATAGCCTGATCGTAACGGTTCTGTCTGTGGCTTTGATCCTGCTGTGTACCTCGATGTCGGCATGGTTTATTATCCGGGTGGGCGGAAAATTCTGCAAGGCGGTTTATTATCTGTTTGTTTTTTCGATGGTCGTGCCGTTTCAGATGGTGATGTTCACGCTGCCCTACGTGGCGGATCGGCTGAATTTAACGGCGCCCTGGAGCATCCCGCTCGTTTATCTGGGCTTCGGAGCAGGGCTATCCGTATTTTTATTCTGCGGATTTGTGAAAAGTATTCCGTTGGAAATTGAGCAGGCCGCCCTGATCGACGGCTGCAATCCGCCCTCCACCTTTTTTCGGGTGGTTCTGCCCATTATGAAGCCAACGATGATCTCGGTGGCGATTTTGCAGATGATGTGGATCTGGAACGATTATCTCCTGCCAACGTTGGTATTGGATAAAACCCGGGGGTTTTATACCATTCCGATGGCGATCCAATCGGCGGTAACGGATAGCTACGGAACGGTGGACTACGGAGCCTTTATGGCATTGTTGGTGCTGGCGATTTTGCCGGTGGTTATCTTTTATGCGCTGGGTCAGAAACACATCATCAAAGGCGTGGTCTCCGGCGCCGTCAAAGGCTAACCCCTCCGGGGCGTCAGCGGACACCCCGTGTCCCCTTTCAAAAGGGGACAAATAAAGGTATTTTGAGTTTTGAAAAATGAGAAAGTGCTACCCATTGGGTAGCACTTGGCGTTATAGGATCTTTTCGCCGTCGAAGAGCAAAATACCGTAGGCGGTGCCCATCGGGCTGCCGGTCTCCAGGTGCGCTTTTAACCGGCGGCGCAAGCCTGTATCGGCAGGGGCATCCTTCAGGGTGGCGGGATCGTAGGGCATATCAAAAATTCGCCAGAAGTCGCCGCAGGCGGGATCGTCAGTTACCTTGAGCTTGGTGAATAACCGGCTGAATTTCCAAAGGTTGGTGCCTTCCGGAAAAACCGAGCCCTCAAAAGGCGGATAAAGGAGCCAGGAATTGCAGACCAACGGCAAAATGCCGTCCTTCAGCTCATCCCGATAAAAGGTATGCGCCTTTTTAAAAGAATTTAGAACCGATTCTTCTGTTAAGGGACCGCAGGAAGGAATGTGGCAGTTGAAAACGGGATCATTCTCCTTGATCCCCCGGTATTCCGGATATTTGAAGAAGCGTTTTTCGTATTGAAGCCGCCCCAATTTAAAGCGTTTGCACCAATAAAAATCCTGAAACCAGAAGGTGACAAAGGTTCCAAAGCGGTTATGATTTGCTTTATTTTCCATCAATTTATAAAGGAGATCTTCCATGGAATCCCAATAGATCTCCTCCGGGATATTCTTTTGAAAATAGAGGTATTTCAAGGGGATTGCCGCCGCCAGCAAAAAGGTCATATCCAGTTGTTGCCGATGATATCCGGAAAGAGCAGAGAGAATTTCAAGATCTTCTGTAAATCCGTTTCCCTTCTCGGTGAAAAAACGATCCATCGCTTTATTGAAAAGGGAAGAAAGGGCCGGCTTTTCAGCCAGCCCTTTATAGATCGCAGAAAATTCATCAATCGCCTCTAAAGGGAAACCGAGTTTTTCAGCGACGGTTCGAATCATACGTCATAGACCTCGGAAACGTATTTTTTCAGATTGATGAGACCCAGCTCAACGCCCTTAAAGCAGTCTTCCATCCCTTCGAATTCAATGGCGATCCAGCCATCGTAGTTCGCTTTTTTCAGAGCACGCAGATCCTGAACGATGGGCACAACGCCGTGACCCACGATGGTGCCCCGGATGAAGTTGCCGGCTCTGGTGGTGATCCAGCCTGTGCCGGGGAAGGGATCCTGTCCGCTCTTGAAGATGAAATCCTTTGCGTGAACGTAGAAGGCGTAAGGAGCGCACCGCCCAACGGCAATGCCGGAATTTTCGTCGGCGCAGAGGAAGTTCCCGAGATCGATCAATTGACCGAAGTTGGGGTGGTCAACTGCGTTGATCAAAGCCTCCACCCGGGTGCTGTCCTGGGAATAGAAGCCGTGGTTTTCGGTCATCGTCTTAATACCCTTGGAGGCGGCGTATTCGGTCACCTTGCGGATGGCGTCCACCAGCCGGGGCAGCGTTTTTTCATAGCTGCGATAAGGGTCGGGATTCTTGCAAACGTCGTGGCGCATCGTGGGGCAGCCCATCAATTCGGCATAGTCCACCTTTTTGCAAAGGGTGGCGATCTCGGCGTCAATATCCTCTGCCAGCAGATTTGCGGTCACGGCGAAGTTGGAAATCACCATCCCCAGGCTTTCTGCTTTGGCACGCAAGGCCTTGCACATTGCAACGGGGTCTTCGGCCTTAACAATGATATCATCTGTGATCTCAATGCCGTCGAAGCCGATTTCCTTTGCTTTTTCAACCGCTTCAAGCGGGGTCAGCGTTCCGCCACGGATGGCTCTGGAAAAACTGTAAATACTAACGGAATATTTCATTATAATATCACCTCATTGCCGGTTTCGGCAGATTTATGATCGGCATTCGGCTCCTTTAGGGAAGCGATGCCGTCTGAAAAATCAATATAAAACCCGATCTCACCGGATCAGATTTCTCAAAAAGTCTGCGGCGGTGCGGATATCCTTTTCGGGATCGGCGCCCACCTCACGCTCAATGGTGAGGAAGCCGTGGTATCCGATCTCATCCAATGCCTTTAAGTAGTTGGGGAAGTCCACCTTGCCGGTGCCTAAGGGCAGCTCCTCAAAGGAGGGGCTGGCGAGCATTTCGGATTCCTCCAGCCCGTAAACCTGCTCGGGCGCACGGTAGTAGTTACGCTTCCCGTCTTTGGCGTGGGTGTGAACGATATAATCCTTCAAGGTATAAACGCCCTGAACGGGATCATCCCCGGTCACCATCACAAAGTTGGCGGGATCCATATTCACGGCAACGCCGGTGGAATGAAGCGAATCCAGGAACCGCTTCAAGGTTGCGGCGGTTTCGGGGCCGGTTTCGATGGCAAAGTGCGCATCCAGAGAATCGGCAAATTCCGCCAGCTGGAAGCAGGCCTCCTGCATAATTTTGAAGCGGGGATGGTTGGGATCCTCGGGCACCACGCCGATATGGGTGGTCACGATATTGGTTTCCAGCTCCTTCGCCATTTCCAGAATCTCTTTGGATTTGGCGATCAGGCCGGGATTCAGGGCGGGATCGTGGAACCCTTTGCCCAGATCACCGCAAAGAGCGGAGATTTTCAGCCCTTCGCCCTTCACCATAGCCAGAAATTCTTTCCGGGCGGCGGGGGAGAGCCTCTCGGGCGCAAGCTCCCCACGGGAGGCGTAAACCTGGATGCCGGATGCGCCGACCTCACGTGCCTTTTTCAGCGCAACGGGGATGGGCTGACGGAAGGATTCCAGCATCACGCCGATCGAAAAATCATACATTTTCAAGAATCTCCTTTCAGAATGATCATAGCTTAAGTGTATTATATTATAAAAATAATGAAATGTAAACCTTTTAATACTTTTT
>CAZIQE010000215.1:0-1731 GCA_964541385.1 uncultured Eubacteriales bacterium
TCCACCTTATCCACGCAATAGCAACCGCCGTAGTAACGCTTGCCGGGATAGCCCTCTGCATATTTATTGGTCAGAACCGTTCCCATTGCCGCCATCACCGCAGGAGAAGTGAAGTTCTCGGAGGCGATCAGCTCGATCCCCTCCTGCTGGCGTTGATATTCCTCCAAAACGGCGGCGCCCAGCTCCGGATCCTTTGCCGCAATATAATCCATATTCCCTTTGATGCTCATTTTCCTATCCTTCCTAACTCTTTCGTTTTCTGATACGCCCGTTCTACCGCTTCGATGGCGGCGGAGCGGAATGCGTTTTCCTCTAAAGCCGCCACGCCGGCGATGGTACTGCCGCCGGGGCTGCAAACTGCATCCTTCAAAACGCCGGGATGACTGCCGGTTTGCAGCACCATTTCTCCGGCACCGGCAACGGTTCCCGCCGCCAGCTTCAAGGAAAGCTCCCGGGGCAAGCCGCAAGCCACGCCTCCATCCGCCAAAGCCTCGATAAAAAGATAGACGAACGCCGGTCCGCAGCCGGAAACCGCACTTCCCGCATCGATGAATTTTTCTTCAAGGGAAATCAATTCGCCGGCATTTTCAAATACCTTCAGAAATGCCTTCTCTTCCGCATCGGCGGTATTTCTGGTGCTGTAAAGGAGAATTCCTTTACCGATCTTTACGGGGGTGTTGGGCATTATGCGGATCCAGGGGTATTCTCCGCCGATCGCCTCTTCCAATTGCGCCAGAGAAACCCCGGCGCACATACTGACCAAAAGCGGTTTTTCAGCCCGTTTTTCCAGAATCGGGCGCAGTTTTTTCAAAAGACCGCCGATACCATTGGGCTTTACCCCGAAAACGATCATATCGCAAAATTCCGAAATCCGCTCTGCCGTTGATGCTTCACCGCCGGTCTTTTCCGCAAGAGCCGCCACCTTTTCATCCGAAAGGTCTGCGAGCCAAAGAGCTCCTTTTCCGGCGGCGGACAGGGCTAAAGCACCGCCCATATTTCCGCATCCGATCATTCCGATATTCATCCTTCTTTTTCTCCTTATCTGATCTGCCCGGTTCCCCGGACAATATACTTATAGGTGGTTAGCTCCCTGAGCCCCATGGGCCCCCGGGCGTGCAATTTCTGGGTGGAAATTCCCATCTCGCACCCCAAGCCGAACTGACCTCCGTCGGTGAACCGTGTGGACACGTTCACGTAAACCGCCGCACTATCCACCATCGCCGTGAAGAGGCGGGCATTTTCTTCCGATCGGGTCAAAATGGCTTCGCTATGGCCGGTGGAGTGGGCTTGGATATGGTTGATGGCTTCTTCCACGCTGTCCACGATCTTCACCGCCATGATATAATCCAGAAATTCCGTATCAAAATCCCGCTCTCCGGCAGGGGTTCCCTTCAGAAGCGGAAGCGCCCGCTCATCGCATCGGAATTCCACCGCCTGCAAGCCCTTTGCCAAGCGATCCTCCACCAGCCGTTTTTTTAAGGCGGGCAAAAGAACTCCGGCTATTTTTTGATGCACCAGCAATACCTCCGCCGCATTGCAGACGGAAGGTCGGCTGGTTTTTGCATTTTCGATAATATTCAATGCCATTTCCACATCGGCGGTTTCATCGGCATAAAGATGGCAGATCCCGGTTCCGGTTTGGATCACCGGCACCTTTGCCCCATCCAGGCAAGCACGGATCAATCCCGCGCCGCCACGGGGGATCAGAAGATCCACCAAGCCTACCGCCTC
>CAZIQE010000216.1:0-3226 GCA_964541385.1 uncultured Eubacteriales bacterium
AAAACGGTGGATTTTGCCGGTTCACCCGATCTGATCGGGGAATTCTGCGAAGTAACCGTTACGAAAGCAAAATCCTGGTCTTTAGACGGGAAAATAAAGGAGTAAAAAATGCAAAATATTATTGAAAAAACCAAAGAATTAGGCGCTTTGATTCAAGAGAGCGAAGCAGTTAAAAACTATAATCAGGCAAAAATTGCTTATGATACGGATGAAGAGCTTCAAAAGCTGGTGAAGGAGTTTAATCTTCATAAAATGACCCTGATGAGCCTGACCGGCTCTGAGGAGCAGGATGCCGATCGCATCGCCGAGGTGGAGGAACGGGTAAAAGCCGTTTATGCCAGGATCTCCGAAAATGAAAACGTTTTAAAGATGCAGGAGGCTACCAAGGCTGTTGAAGCGCTTCTGAACCAGGTGAACGGGGTGATCTCTTATTATATTACCGGCGAGGAACCTTCTTCCTGCACCCATGATTGTTCTACCTGCGGCGGTTGCCACTAAATTGATGATTCCGTAAGGAGGCTGTTAAATGGCGAAGTTATCTCCGATGATGGAGCAATTTTTTGAAATTAAAAGCCGCTATAAGGATTATATTCTGCTTTTTCGTGTCGGTGATTTTTATGAAATGTTTTATGAGGATGCCAAGGTGGCTTCCCGGGAACTGCAGCTGACGTTGACCGGCAAGGATTGCGGAGCAGAAGAGCGGGCACCGATGTGCGGCGTTCCGTTTCACAGTTATGAATCCTATGCCGCAAAATTGGTATCACGTGGATATAAAGTGGCAATTTGCGAGCAGGTTCAGGATCCTAAATCTGCTAAGGGCTTGGTTCGTCGGGACGTTGTGAAAGTAATCACGCCGGGAACGGTGACCCAATCCAGTATGCTGGATGAAAACCGCAATAATTATCTTGCGTGCCTTTTCGGAGACTATGACCGAATTGCTTTAAGCTTTGCCGATATCTCCACCGGCGATATTCAGGTTACGATTTTAGAGAAGACCAATGATAAAGATATCATCAATGAATTGAGTCGATTTTCGCCCAGCGAAGTATTGGTGGTGCAGAGCGGGAAAGAGGGACAATTGCCCGAGCTGATTCGGGATAAAATCAGCGCATTGGTCACCCATATTCAGGCGCAGGAGGTTGAAGATAAAGAAAAAGCGATTTTAACGCAATTTCACGCCCGGAGTTTGGATGAGCTTGACCTTCCGGAAAACGATGAATCGATCGGATGCGTATTTTATCTCTTGGCGTATATTGCAGAAACCCAAAAGTGTGATATCGGCTATCTGGATAAACTAACGGTATTTCAGCCCAGCCAATATATGGAATTGGATCTTTCCAGCAAGCGGAATTTGGAATTGACCGAAACGATCCGTCGGAACGACCGCAAAGGCTCCTTGATCCATACGTTGGATAAAACGAAAACCTCTGCCGGCTCCAGAATGCTGCGTTCTTTTCTGGAAAAGCCGTTAATTAACGTCAATGAGATCAATCGCCGTTTGAATGCGGTGGAAGAATTAAATACGGCTATTATGGCACGGGATGATCTTCGGGATCTTTTAAACCAAACCTATGATATGGAGCGTTTAATGACCCGGGTGATGCTTTGCACTTGTAATGCCAGGGATTTGAATGCTTTATGCCAAACCTTCGGTGTTTTTCCCCGCATTAAAGAGATATTGCGAAATTTTAATGCCGGATTATTAAAAGAAGCGGATCGCAATTTGGCGAACCTGGAGGATCTCCATCAATTGATTCAATCAGCCATTGCGGATGATCCCCCCTTAACGATCCGGGAAGGGGATATTATTCGGGACGGATACGATTCCGAGGTGGATGAATGCAGGAAAATGACCAAGGATTCTCAGCGTGTTATTTTAGAATGGGAAGCAGAAGAACGGGAAAAAACCGGAATCAAATCCTTGAAAACCGGATATAATCGGGTCTTTGGTTATTATATTGAAGTTACAAAATTATATTATGATTTGATTCCGGATTATTATATTCGCAAACAAACATTGGTGAATGCAGAGCGTTTCATCACCGAGGAATTGAAGGAATTGGAAACCAAGATCCTTTATGCCAATCAGCGTTGCCAGGCACGGGAATACGATTTGTTTTGCGAGGTTCGAAGCGCAGTCAGCAAGCGGTTTAAGGAAATCCGAAATGCCGCCAAGGCTCTGGCAACTTTGGATGTGCTTTGTTCCTTTGCCTATGTGGCGCAGGAAAA
Organism: uncultured Eubacteriales bacterium; assembly: GCA_964541385.1. Taxonomy (GTDB): domain Bacteria; phylum Bacillota; class Clostridia; order Oscillospirales; family QAKW01; genus QAKW01. Next base: position 2,230 of record CAZIQE010000216.1, read on the forward strand.
TAATTATAACCGCCCCGTTGTGGATGAGAGCGATGAGCTTCGCATTGTGGAAGGCCGCCATCCGGTGGTGGAAAATTTGGTGAAGGACACCCTTTTCGTCCCGAATGATACGTTATTAAACCAAACGGATCATCGGCTGGCTTTGATCACCGGACCCAATATGGCAGGTAAGTCTACTTATATGCGTCAAGTAGCTGTGATCACTTTGATGGCTCAAATCGGTTCTTTTGTTCCTGCAAAAAGCGCACATATCGGGGTTGTAGACAAGATTTTTACCCGAGTGGGCGCATCCGATGATCTTTCGTCCGGGCAATCAACCTTTATGGTCGAGATGACGGAGGTTGCTCATATTTTGGATCACGCTACTTCATCGTCACTATTGATTTTTGATGAGATTGGGCGTGGTACCTCTACTTATGATGGAATGAGCATTGCCCGTGCGGTAATGGAATATGTTAATAATCCCAGGAAAATCGGTGCCAAAACGTTGTTTGCAACGCATTACCATGAATTATGCGCTTTAGGCGATCAGGATAACGGGATCATCAATTATAATATCGCCGTTAAAAAACGGGGCGATGATATTATTTTTCTTCGTAAGATCGTTCCCGGCGGCGCTGATAAAAGCTACGGTATTGAGGTTGCCGCTTTAGCCGGTGTGAATGATGAAGTGGTGAAGAATGCCAAAAAAATTCTGAAGGAAATTGATAACGGCGAGCATTATCAGGCACCGGCTGTTCAAAGAAACCCGGAGGATGAGGATCAGATCAGCCTGAGCTTTATGGAACAGAATACCATTATAGACCGTTTAAAGAATTTGGACGTTACAACGTTAACGCCCATTGAAACAATGAGTATTTTATTCGAGCTTTCTCAAAAAGCAAAGGAGTTGTAAAATCACGTGGCAAAGATTCGAGTTCTGGATCAGGAAATTGCGAATAAGATTGCGGCCGGCGAAGTGGTGGAGCGCCCCGGCAGCGTTATTAAAGAGCTGGTT
>CAZIQE010000217.1:0-4200 GCA_964541385.1 uncultured Eubacteriales bacterium
AAATGAACCGGCAGACCGTTTTTCATATGCAGGTTTTGCTCGCCCGCCAGCAGGGGCAAGGCGTATTCCACCGCATCCTCCGTTACGTTGTTGCCCGCCTCATTGATCCATTCATCGGGGAAATGCTTCACCCGGTTCGCCACTTCATTTACGTCGACCGAAATAATTTTTGTATTATAGGGATGGTTGCATACTCGTTGGAAGCACATTGCGATCCCGCTTTTACCGTCTTCCAAAGCGGCTTTCACGCCGGCTCCGCCGATCCGCTCCGCCTCGTCCACATCCCGTTTGGAGCTCAAATGGGAGGAGCAGCGCTGCATCACGTTCAGTTCAATGGAGCGCACCTTGCATTTTAATTCCCGGGACACGATTCTTTCCAATGCCTTTCCCACGCCGGAAAGATAAAAATGCCCGAAGCTATCCACCTTGCCGGACTGAAATTCCCCGCCCACCTCGGCAGGATCCAACCCGATGCCTTCGGAAACCGCCACAATGACGGCATAGTTCTTTTTTTGCTGCTCCCGGATATCCGCCAGAAATTGCTTCACGGAAAAGGGGCGCTCCGGCAGATAGATCAAATGGGGCGCCACCTCACCGTTGGCTCGCAAAACGGCGGAGGATGCGGTGAGCCAGCCGGTATCCCGACCCATAATTTCAACGATCGTTACCGATTGGATGGAATAAACGCTGCTATCCCGGATGATCTCCTGCATCGTGGTTGCCACATATTTGGCGGCGGAGCCGAAGCCGGGGGTATGGTCTGTAACGGGCAGGTCGTTATCGATCGTTTTGGGGATGCCCACCACCTTGATATCCACGCCCTTCATCTTGAAAAACCGATCCAGCTTGGAAACGGTATCCATCGAATCGTTGCCGCCGATATAGAAAAATGCGCCGATCTTATATTTCTGCATCGTTGCCAGAATGGTTTCAAAAACTTCAAGGTTTTTTTCCGGCTTGGGCAATTTATAGCGGCAGGAGCCCAAAACGGTGGAGGGCGTTTGCCGGATCAATTCCACATCATCGTCGGTGGAAATCAGCTCACTCAGGTTCACCAGATTATCTTCGATCAAGCCCTCGATCCCGTTTACGGAACCGTAAACGGTCTCCACCTGATCGCTATACGTCATTGCACGGCGAAAAACGCCCAGCAACGATGCATTGATCACGCAGGTAGGACCGCCGGATTGTGCAACTGCAATATTCATCTTTTACCCTCCGATATTTTTTCGATATTATTCTATCATAAATTACTTATTAATGCAAGAGGGGCAGACTGCCGAAAAAGACACCGAACGTATAAAAAAATACGGAACCGCAGGGTATTCCTTCGGTTCCGTATTTTTCAGCTATTTTTAGAATTTTGCTACTACGGCTCCTTCATATTTACTATCGATAAAGGAGCGAACGGTTTCGCTTTGCAGGCATTGAAGCAGAGCGACGATGCCGGCATTTTCCTCGTTGCCTTCCTTCACCACCAGAACATTGGCATAGGTCTCGGCAGCTTCGGAGTTCTTATCCTCCACAGCCAGAGCGTCCTTCACCTTCAAGCCGGCGTTGATGGCATAGTTGCCGTTAATAACAGCCACCGCCACGGAATCCAGGCAGCCGGGGATCACAGCAGCTTCCATCTCTTTGATATCGAAGTTATGGGGATTGCCGGTGATATCGTTCTTTGTTGCGGCAAGACCTGCTCCCTCCTTCAGGGTGATCAGCCCCTGAGCGGCGAGCAGCTGCAGAGCCCGAGCCTCGTTCGTGGGATCGTTGGGAACGGCGATCACGTCGCCGTCCTTCAAATCTGCCAGCGTTTTGGCGGTTCCGGCATAGACGCCGTAGGGCTCATAATGCAGAGCACCCACGCTGATCAGATGCGTGCCGTTCTCTTCATTGAAGGATTTCAGATAAGGGCCGTGCTGGAAGTAGTTGGCGTCCAGATCGCCATCCTCCGTTGCGGTGTTGGGCAGGATATAGTCGTCGTATACCTTGATCTCCAGCTTATATCCCTTCTCTTCCATCATCTCCTTCACCTCTTCTAAAATCTCGGCGTGGGGCGTGGCGCTTGCGCCGACGACGATGGTCTTATCGTCTTTTTTGCCGCAGCCTGCCAAAAGAGTCAATAAGGCTGCCAGAATCAGGGTTACAGAAATCAATTTTTTCATTTTTTTAGTCCTCCTAAAATTATATTGTTCTTTTATCTAAACGCTTGGCAAGGCGCATTCCGCATTCCTGCAAAATCTGCACCAAAATCACAAGCAAAATAGATGCCGCATACATAATGGTTGAATTATACCGGTAAAGCCCGTATTGCACCGCTATGGCACCCAGACCGCCCCCGCCCACCAAAGTAGCCAGAGGGGTATAGCCCAACACCGTTGTTAACGTGATGATCCCGCCCACCAGCAAGGCGGGGCATGCCTCCGGGAGCAACACTTTTCGAATGATCTGCAATGGGCTTGCGCCCATAGATTGCGCCGCCTCAATAATGCCGCCATCCACCTCCTGCAGAGAGGATTCCGTCATACGAGCCACAAACGGCGCCGCCGCCAGCACCAGAGGAACCAGAAAGGCGGTATTCCCCACCTTGGTGCCCACGATCCACTTCGTGAGCGGCAGCACCATCACCAATAGGATCATAAAGGGGATCGACCGGAAGATATTCACGATCACGCCCAGCACCTGATAAACGGCTCGGTTCGGCGTGATGCCCCTGGGTGCTGTTACGTAAAGGATCACGCCCAGAGGCAAGCCGATCAGGTAGGAAAGCAGGGTGCAGACGAAAACCAGATAAAGCGTTACGCCCAGCCCTTCGCCGAAAAGGGGCAGATTTTCTATTAGCTCATTCATTCCTCCTGCCCCCCTTCGTCTAAAAGCAATAAGGCACGTGCCATTTTGGATTTGGGTGCGGCAAAGATTTCCTTCACCGGCCCCTGCTCCACGATCCTGCCCTGATCCATCACCGCCACCTTATGGCAGATCTGCTGGATCACCCGCATTTCGTGGGTGATGATCACAATGGTGACCCCCAGCTCCCGATTGATGCTTTGCAGGAGCTCCAAGATGGAACGGGTGGTGGTGGGATCCAGAGCGCTGGTGGCTTCATCGCAGAGGATCACCTTCGGATCCGTTGCCAATGCCCGGGCGATGGCGACCCGCTGCTGCTGACCGCCGGAAAGCTGGGAGGGATAGGCTTTGGTCTTATCGCCGATGCCCACCCGCTCCAAAAGCGCTCTCGCCCTCGCCTCCGCTTCTTTTTTGGGAACCCCCGCAATTTCCAGAGGGAAGCAGACGTTTTTCAAAACCGTTCGCTGCTGCAGGAGATGAAAGCCCTGAAAGATCATGGAGATCTGCCGCCGCTTTTCCCTGAGCTCCGCCGGTTTTAGGGTGCTTAAGTTCACGCCGTCGAACCAGACCTCGCCCTGCGTGGGCTGCTCCAAAAGATTGATGCACCGCACCAGCGTGCTTTTTCCGGCACCGGAAAGACCGATGATCCCGAAGATCTCGCCCTTTTCCACCCTCAGATCGATCTGATTGACCGCCTCCACCCTCGCAGAGCGGGTTTCAAAGGTTTTGGAAACCTCTTTTAATGTTATCAACAGATATCACCCCATTCAAGAAAATAAAAAACGGAAAGCCCTGCCGACTTTCCGCTCTGATCTTGTTTTCGGGAAAAAGGAAAGTTATCCGGCAATATGGGCGCAGGAAATCTTGCGCATGCTGCACATGCACATCATATCCATCATAGCCACGTTATGCCGTTTCATCAAAACTTCTCTCTTTCGTTTAACTTATCCAGATTATAGCACCCTCATAAGGGCTTGTCAACGGTTTTTTTGCATTTTTTTATATTTCCCGTGATGAGATCCTCCACCGAAACGCCCCTGAGATAATCGTTGATCACCGTATCCAGGTATTCCCAAAGGGGCAGGGTGCGGCAATGCTCCGCCTTATCGCAGGGCTCATTTTTCAGGCACGCCACCGGTGCCAGATCCCCTTCCGTTAGGCGAAAGATCTCATAAACGGAAATATCCGCAGCGGGGCGTGCCAGGCAATATCCGCCGGAGGAGCCCCTCAGGCTTTTCACCACCCCGCCCTTATTCAATAATGAAACGATCATTTCCAGATATTTCATCGAAACGCCCTGACGGGCGCTGATTTCCTTTAATGAGATATAGCCATCCGCCACGTGCTCAGAAAGATCCA
>CAZIQE010000218.1:0-10302 GCA_964541385.1 uncultured Eubacteriales bacterium
TTGGTATCATATTTACCGCCGGCATAAAGGGTGCAGTAAACCAATTCCCAGTTATACTGGTTTTCCCGCTGATTAAAGCCAACGGGAACGCCCCGCCCGAAGTCTTCCACTTCGATGGAGCCGTCTTGAAATCGGGTGATGATAATTTTATTGCCGAATCCCTCCCGGGCTTCATCAATGGAGTTGGAAAGGATCTCGAAAACGGCGTGCTCGCAGCCGTCCAATCCGTCGGAGCCGAAGATAACGCCCGGACGCAGGCGAACCTGATCCGGCCCCTTTAACTGGCGGATGCTGTCGTCATCATAGGTATTTTTACGTGCCATAAAGTCCTCCTGGATAGTATTACATCTTAGAATTATATATTAAAATCGTAAGGTTTGTCAATCGCTCTGATCATTTTTGGTAAATCCGCCCTTTTTTCTTATAAAATCAGAAAAAAGGCTTGAAATCTGTCTATAAAAGATGTAGAATTATTTATTAATAAGATCAAAAAAGGAGAAAGAAGTATGGACTACGGAAGAAGAGTTATAAAAGAAGCCTTAACCTTCGACGACGTTCTTTTGGTTCCGGCAAAAAGCAACGTTCTGCCCAATGCAGTTGAACTATCCACCCGCCTGACCAATAAGATCAAGCTGAATATCCCTTTGATGAGCGCCGCAATGGATACCGTTACCGAAAGTAAGATGGCGATCGCCATGGCACGGGAAGGCGGCATCGGCGTTATTCATAAGAATATGACGATCGAACAGCAGGCCGAGGAGGTTCAAAGGGTGAAGCGCAGCGAAAACGGCGTGATCAACGAGCCCTTCTTTCTTTCTCCCGATAATTTTGTTTATGAAGCCGATCAGCTGATGGGCAAATATAAGATCTCCGGCGTGCCTATCTGTAAAGAAGGTCGTCTGGTGGGGATCATCACCAACCGGGATATGCGGTTTATGACGGATTTCAACGTCAAGATCGAAACCGTAATGACCCCCGAGGAACGCTTGATCACCGCCCCCGTGGGCACCACGCTGGAGGAGGCAAAGGTGATCCTGCAAAAACACCGTATCGAGAAACTGCCTCTGGTGGATCAAAACGGGAAATTAGCCGGCTTGATCACCATCAAGGATATTGAAAAGGCGGTTAAATATCCCAATTCCGCCCGGGATGCCCAGGGTCGGCTCCTCTGTGCCGCCGCCATCGGCATCACCAACGACGTGTTGGATCGTGCCGGTGCATTGATCAACGCCGGCGTGGACGCTTTGGTGCTGGATTCCGCCCACGGTCATTCCGCCAATATTATGAAAACTCTGAAGCTGGTGAAGAAAACCTTCCCCGAAATTCAGGTGATCGCCGGGAATATTGCAACTGCCGCCGCCGCCGAGGATCTGATCGCCGCCGGTGCCGATGCCGTGAAGGTGGGGATCGGGCCCGGCTCCATCTGCACCACCCGTGTGGTTTCCGGGATCGGCGTTCCGCAGTTAACGGCGATTATGGACGTTGCCGAGGTTTGCGAAAAGCATCATATTCCCCTGATCGCCGATGGCGGCATCAAGTATTCCGGCGATATCGTGAAGGCCATTGCCGCCGGTGCCGATGTGATTATGGTGGGCTCCCTGCTGGCAGGCTGCGAGGAAAGCCCCGGCGAGGAGGAGCTTTATCAGGGTCGCCGCTTCAAAACCTATCGTGGGATGGGTTCGATGGCGGCGATGGCGAAGGGCTCTGCCGACCGCTATTTCCAAACCGGCACCAAGAAGCTGGTTCCCGAAGGCGTGGAGGGGCGTGTTCCCTTCAAGGGGTTGATGGGCGATACGGTGTTCCAATTGATGGGCGGTTTACGCTCCGGTATGGGCTATTGCGGAACCGGAACCATCGAGGAATTGAAAAAGAACGGTCAGTTTGTGAAGATCACCGGTGCCGGCTTGAAGGAAAGCCATCCCCACGATATTCATATTACCAAGGAAGCACCCAACTATACTACCGAGGATAGATGAGGAACGAAGAATGAATAATCTTGATCTGATCGATCATCTGGCGAAGCTCTCCAAGCTTTCCTTTGAGGGCGAAGCCAAAGAAAAAATGGTCAAAGATATGGAAAGCATTATGCGGCTGATGGATACCGTAACCACCGTTGAAATTTCCGAAGCCGATTATCCCTTAGCGGCTGAAGGGGGAATGGAGCTCCTGCGGGAGGATGAAATCGCCCCTTCGATGTCCGCCGAGGATGCTTTGAAAAATGCAAAGGGCAAACTCTATCATTTTATTGCCGTTCAGAAGCTGATGGATTAAGGAGCGTGGGATGATGAATTTGCATTTAAAATCAATCAAAGAACTGCGTGGTCTTCTGGATGGCGGCGATATCACCGCCCAGGAGCTCACTCAATATTATCTGGATCGGATCGAAAAGCTGGATCCCACGATCCACGCCTATATCACCGTGAACGATCGGGCGATGGAGCAGGCGGAAGCCGCCCAAAAGCGAATCGAGGCGGGCGAGGCAGGCCCCTTGACCGGCATTGTGATCGGGCTGAAGGATAATATCTGCACCAAAGATCTCCGCACCACCTGCGCCTCCGAAATGCTGGAAGATTTTATTCCCGCTTATCATTCCACCGTGGCGGAAAAGCTGGAAAAAGCCGGTGCGGTCATCATCGGCAAATTGAATATGGATGAATTTGCCATGGGCGCCTCCACCACCACCTCCCATTTCGGCGTCACCCGGAACCCCTATGATGTTGAGCGGGTTCCCGGCGGCTCCTCCGGCGGAAGTGCGGCGGCGGTTGCCGCAGGGCTCTGCGTAGCCGCTTTGGGCAGCGATACCGGCGGATCCATCCGCCAGCCGGCGGCATTTTGCGGCGTAACCGGCTTGAAGCCCACCTACGGCAGAGTTTCCCGCTCCGGTCTGGTGGCGTTTGCTTCTTCTCTGGATCAGATCGGTCCCATCGGGAAAAGTGCCCGGGATTGCGCTTGTTTACTGGATGCCATCTCCGGCGAGGATCCTGCGGATATGACCTCTAAACCCAGCGAACCCGTTGCCGATCAACTGGGTCAGCCCATCGCCGGCAAGGTGATCGGTTTGCCTAAAGAGTGCTTTGCCGAAGGCCTCAATCCGCAGATCAAAGAGGCGGTTTTGGCGGCGGCAAAACGGTTTGAAGAGCTGGGCTGCATTGTAAAGGAAGTTTCCTTGCCATCCTTTAATGTAGCGATCCCTGCCTATTATCTGATCTCTTCTGCGGAGGCCTCCTCCAATTTAGCTCGGTTCGACGGTGTGCGCTACGGACACCTGGCGGAAAAGAAGGGCAGCTTTGAAGAACGGCTGATCGCCACCCGCAACGAAGGCTTCGGCGATGAAGTGAAACGCCGGATCCTTTTGGGAACCTACGCCCTTTCCAGCGGCTATTTTGACGCTTATTATAAAAAAGCGTGCCTGCTCCGCCGCCGGATCCGCAAGGAGTATGAAAAGATCTTTGAAACCTGCGACGTGATCTTGACTCCCACCACCCCCGAGCCCGCCTTCAAATTGGGTGCGCACACCGAAGACCCAACGGAAATGTATCTGGCGGATATCTATACCGTAACGGTGAATATTGCCGGTCTGCCGGCGGTGAACACCACCTGCGGCTATGATCAGGCGGGGATGCCTCTGGGAATGAGCATTGTCGGCAAAGCGTTTGCCGATGGCGAGGTTTTGAATATGGCGGATGCTTTTGAGAAAAAGTTTAACTATATTTTAAATGATTTTTGCCTTTGATGCTTGTACTTTATAAAATAATATGATAAACTGTCTTTATAAGGCAGCGCTTCCGGACGAAGCGGGCGGGTGCGGCGCAATAGCAAGCCGTGAACCATGTCAGGCGGGGAACCGAGCAGCATTAAGCGTGCCCTTGTCTATGTGTGCCGAATTCCTGTTTTTTTGTTCGTTAGCGCTGTCTTATAAAGGCAGTTTTTCATCTCCCGGCAGAAAGGAATATTTTGATGTATCAGGCTTTATATCGGAAATACCGCCCCCTCACCTTTTCAGACGTGGTGGGGCAGGATCATATCGTTAAAACGCTTCGTGCGCAGATCGCCGAAGGGAATATTTCCCATGCCTATCTTTTCTGCGGCACCCGGGGCACGGGGAAAACCTCCTGCGGCAGAATTCTGGCACGTGCGGTAAACTGCGCAGCGAGCAATCAGGGGGAGCCCTGCAACGAATGTGCGAACTGCCAAAGCATTTTAAAGGAATCCACCATGGACGTGGTGGAGATCGATGCCGCCTCCAATACCGGCGTCAACGATATGCGGGAGCTGCGTGAGGAGCTGATTTACGCTCCTGCGATGGTCAAATACCGGGTCTATATCATTGACGAGGTGCATATGTTGAGTACGCCGGCCTTCAATGCGCTCTTAAAAACGTTGGAGGAACCCCCTGCCCACGTGATTTTCGTGCTGGCGACCACCGAGATCCATAAGATCCCCGCCACCATTTTGTCCCGTTGCCAGCGGTTTGATTTTAAACGCTTAACGCCGGAGCAGATTGCGGGGCAATTGCAGTATGTGGCAGGGCAGGAGGGCTTTTCGCTGGAAGAGGATGCCGCCTCTTTGCTTTCTCGCCTGGCAGACGGTGCGATGCGGGATGCTTTATCCCTTTTGGATCGGTGCCGGGATGGGCAGGAGCCGGTCACGCTTGCCCGGGTGGAGCAGATCGTCGGCGTCTGCGGCAGCGAGCAGCTGATGGAAGCCGTGCGCCTGGCATGGAATCGGGATGCGGCAGGGCTTTTAAAATTCTATAAAAAAGCCCGGGAACGTTATGCGGGTCCCGCTCAGCTTTTCGGCGATCTTTCCGCTCTCCTGCGGGATCTTCTGATCTGCAGCGTAACGGAGCATCCGGAAGAGCTCATTGAATGCGACCGAAAGGAACTCCAACAAAAGATCGCCCTTTCCCGGGAGTTGCCAAGTGCGTTTATGATGCGAATGATGCGCTGCCTGCAAAACGGGATCTGGGAACTGGGGCGCACAGCAGATAAAGGTCTTTCTGCGGAAATGACCTTGATCGCCCTTTGCCGGGAAGAGCTGGGCGATGATATCGAATCCCTAAGCGCCCGGGTGGCTCGGCTGGAGCGGGGCGTGCCGATGCAGACGCCGGTGAAGCAAACGCCGGCAGCAGTTGATTCTGCGCCCGATCCCGCCCCCGCACCCCAACCCCCGAAATCGGCAGAACCCAAGCCCGATGCCCCTGCCTCCTCCGATGAAGAGGCCTGCCCCTTTTGGGAGCGGATGCAGGAGGTTTTAAGAGATTTAGGGCATTCCAATTTAATGGGATTTTTGCTGGATATCGAGCCTATATTGCAGGGCGATCTGATGATTTTGCGCAGTGAGCAGGATTTTTGTCTGGATTTTCTCGGTAAACCCGAGAATAAGGAAATATTGTTGCAAGCGGCAGAGGCCGCCGGTGGCAGAAGCTACCGGATCAAGTTTGAAAAAATGGGGGAAACCCTGAATCAGGACGATCCCTTTCAAGAATTATTAAAGGAGATATAAAAATGAAAGCAAGATTACCGGAAGGCTATAATATGAAGCGTGGCGATATGATGCGCCAGGTTCAAAAAATGCAGGAAGAAATGCAAAATGCCCAAGGTGAAGTGGAGGCAAGCGAATTCGAGGCCGCCGCAGGCGGCGGTGCCGTTTCCGCAAGGGTGAACGGCAAGAAGGAGCTTCTGGAAGTGAAAATTGCGCCCGAGGCGGTGGATCCCGACGACGTGGAGATGCTGCAGGATCTTTTGGTGGCGGCTGTCAACGAGGCTATGAAAAAGGCGGATGCCGCCATGGAAGAGCGGATGGGTGCATTGACCGGCGGAATGAATTTGCCCGGTCTGAACGGTTTATTCTAAGAAGATGCCGAATATTACGCAACTCAACAAACTCATCGAGCAATTCGGCAAATTGCCGGGCGTAGGCGTTAAAACGGCGCAGAAAATGGCTTATTTCATCCTCGCTCAAGGGGATGCGGCGGTGAAGGAATTCGCCGATACGCTGCTCGCCTCCCGGGATATGATCCATTGCTGCCCCCGCTGCCAGAATTTAACCGATCAAAAGCTTTGCCCCATCTGCGCCGATGAAAAGCGCAAGGGCGCCATTTGCGTGGTGGAAAAGCCGGAGGACGTGGAGGCGATGGAGCGTACCCGCACCTTTCAGGGCACCTATCATGTGCTCCACGGCTTGATCTCTCCGGTGAACGGTATCGGAGCCGATCAACTGAAGATCCGGGAGCTCTTGCATCGTGTCGCCGAAGAAGAGGTGGAGGAGATCATTCTTGCCATTTCCCCCAACGTGGAAGGTCAGGCAACGGCACTTTATCTCTGCAAGCTGCTGAAGCCCTTTGAAATTAAGATCACGGGTCTTGCCCTGGGCATCCCGGTGGGCGGTGCGCTGGAATATACCGATAGCCTCACTCTGACCCGTGCCATGGAAAACAGGAGGACGTTTGAATGATGTATCAGTATCAGCCCCGGGGCGTATGCTCCCGGCAGATTTATTTTGATGTTGCCGAGGACGGCACGTTACATAACATTCGCTTTGAAGGCGGTTGCAACGGAAATTTAAAGGGAATCGGTGCTTTAATTGAAGGGATGCAGATCGATGATGCCATTGAGCGTCTTTCCGGGATTCAATGCGGCTTCAAGGGTACATCCTGCCCCGATCAATTGGCACAGGCGCTGATTCAATTTAAGGAGGAATTCTGATGAATTATTTGGCTGAATATCAACGCTGGATGGATTATTATGAATTGGATGGCCGTTTAAAGGCCGATCTGATTGCGGTTCACGGGAATGATGATGAGATCCGCTCCCGTTTTGCCTGCGATCTGGTTTTCGGCACCGGCGGGCTGAGAGGCTTGATGGGTGCCGGCACCAATCGGATGAATATCTACACGGTGCGCCGAGCCAGCAGAGGCTTTGGCAATTATATCGTTTCTCTGGGCAAGGAGGCGATGAACCGTGGTATCGTGATCGCCCATGATTGCCGGAATAACGGCAAGCGTTTTGCGCTTGAAACGGCGCTGACGATGTGCGCTCTGGGCATCCACGTGCGCCTGTTTGATTCCCTGCGCCCCACGCCCGAGCTTTCCTTTGCGATCCGGGATTTCGGTGCCATCGGCGGCGTGAATATAACGGCCTCCCATAATCCGAAGGAATATAACGGCTATAAGGCCTATTTTGAGGACGGTGCCCAGCTTTCCGGCGATCAGGCGGATTTCATTCTGAACGAGATGCAGAAGGTGGATCCTCTGGCGGTTCCCGTGATGGCGGAGGAGGAAGCCTTGGCGCAGGGTCTTTTGGAGCGGATCGGTGCCGAAACCGATGAACGGTATATCAACCGTGTTCTGCAGGAGCAGCTGCCCCTGGGCGCATTGAAGCCCGAGGCGAAGGAGCTTTCCGTGGTCTATACGCCCTTCCACGGCACCGGCTATCGGCTGATGCCCGAAATCTTTAAGGCATTGGGCGTAAACGCTCATTTTGTGGAAGAGCAGATGGTGCCGGACGGGGATTTCCCCACCGTTAAAAGCCCCAATCCCGAGGAAAAAGAAGGGTTCGCACCGGGCTTGGAATTGGCGAAAAAAGTGGGTGCGGAATTGGTGATCGCCACCGATCCCGATGCCGATCGGGTGGGCGTTGCCCAGCTTTCCGGGGATCAGGTAACCCTCTTCACCGGCAACCAGATGGCGGCATTGCTTTTGGAATTTATGATCCAATTGCAAAAAGAAAACGGCACCCTGCCTGCCAATGCGGCGGTGGTGTCCACCATCGTTTCCTCCAAACTGCCCAAGCGGATCTGCGAAGAAAACGGCGTGAAATATTTCGAGGTGCTCACCGGCTTTAAATATATCGGTGAAATGATGGAACGCTTCAAGGAAGAGGGAAGCTATCAATTCCTCTTCGGCTTTGAAGAAAGCTATGGCTATCTGAAAGGGGATTACGCACGGGATAAGGATTCTCTGGTGGCGTCTATGCTCATTGCGCAGATGGCAATGTATTATAAAAATAAAAATAAGAGCCTGGTTCAGGCTCTGGAGATCATCTATAAAAAATACGGCTATTTCGAGGAAAAAACCGTCAGCTTCAAGATCGAAGCGGTTCTTCCGCAGCAGCGAATGGATGAGATTATGGGCGGTCTCAGAAGCAATATTCCAAGTGCGATGGGCGGCAAGCGGATCGTGGAATTCCGGGATTATAAAAACAACGTGGTGAAGCATCTCCTTTCCGGCAAGGAAACCGATACCGGTCTGCCGTCGTCCGACGTTCTTTATTTCATCTTCGAGGACGGCACCCACGTGGTGGTGCGCCCCTCCGGAACGGAGCCGAAGGTCAAAGCCTATTTCCTTGCGGCGGGCGATAATAAATTCGATTGCTCCAGCAAGATCCGGTTCTATTCCGAACTCTTCGGACAATTACTCAAATAAAAAATCTCGCCTCGGGCATCCCCGAGGCGGAAATCCTTTATCCCGGCGTGTCAAAAAACTTTGGTTTTATATTTTTGGCACGCCGGGAGACTCACAAAAAAAGAGTGCCGAATTCGTCAACTTGCTCCGAAGCTGTATGTAGATACTGCGAGAGGGCAAGTTGGCGGATAGCAGAAAATTTCATTCAAAACTCGGCTGTAGCCGAGTTTTTTCCTTTAAAAAGAACAATCAAAAAAGGAAGTGACTACCCATTTCATCTTACATCAGAAATAGGTAGTCACTTTATTATTCATTCATTTTCTGCGGTCGGTGCCTTTTTTTATTTTCTTGCAACATTTTGCCGTTTTGATTCGTATTATAAGTGAAAGGGGTGAACCTGATGAAACGGATTTTAGCCTGCACGATGATTTTATTGTTGCTGTTAGGCGGTTGTAAACAGTCTTTGCCCAATGAATCGAACGTAACGGATATTCTCTCCGCCGGCGGCGGGGAAGAACCCACGGTGTGGTACGCTTTGGTTCGCCAAGTGGATGAAACCGGCTTTTTGGCAAATCATCAAGCCAACCCCGATTGCGGGCTCTTTGAATGTTGGCCGAATAAAAAAACACGCTGGATCAATGCTTCCGGTTTGAAGGATCTGCAGATGGGCGACGTGGTGGCTGTCACCTTCGACGGCTGCATCGACGAGTCCTACCCCGGCGGTATCCATCGGCCGGAATCCATCAAAAAGGCGGATCATTCTTTAGAAACCTATCTGGAGCAGGAGCGGCTCCGTTTAGAGAAAAACGCCGTTCACCTTTATGATTTTCGGGTGATCTTAAAGGAATATCCTCTTTATGATTATTCCGAAACCCCTCTGCCGGATCAGCCGGATTTTTCAGCCGTATCTCCCATCGCGGTCAAAGAAGAGCAGAATCATAATCAGGGCGATCCCGATAAAGACTACGGCACTCCCTTTAAACGAATTTTTTATATAACCAAGCAAGCCTCTTCCGTAGACGAAGCCTTGGGCGTGATCAGGGAATTGATGAGCTTGCCCGAGGTGTTGCAAGCCTGGGCGGTTCCCAATTAAAATTCAACGTTCCCTTTGGATATAAGGAAGAATTGCCGGTCCTTCCTTATATGGTGCATCCAACGGGAATGTGGAATAATCACTCCTTCCGTTTCATAAAATGAAACGGAAGGAGTTGAAATTTTATGGAAAATGAAGAAAGAGCCGGAAATCATTTGATCTCTATGGAAAATCGCAGTCATCTGAACGCCACCGGCGTGTTGGACGTGGATCGCTTCGATGAGCGGTGCGTGGTGTTGCTCACTACCCAGGGGGTGCTGACGGTGGAAGGGGAGGAACTGCATATCAACCGCCTGAACGTGGAAAACAGCGAGATCGCCATTGAAGGCACCATCGATCAGTTGCAGTATTCCTCGTTGAAGGAAAAGGGTGCCGGTGTCTTTAAAAGCCTTTTCCGCTGATGGAGCTTCATCTGGCCGATCAGGCAATTTCTTTTTTATGGGCGGCGGCTTTGGGCTTTTGCCTGGGCTTTGTTTATGATTTCTTTCGGGTCGGAAGGATTTTATGGCCAAAAAACTGGGTCTGGGTTCTATTGGAGGATCTTTTCTTCTTCACCCTTGCGGGAATCGCAACTGCCGCCTGCTTCACACTCACCGGGGATGGACAACTGCGCCTTTATCTCTTGGTGGGGGAAGCCCTCGGATATGCAATCTATTATTTCAGTATCGGTGCGCTGGTGATGTGGGAGGCACGGCTTTTAAGGCGATTTTTAACCTACTTAGGGAGCCGAATGGTCTCTTTTTTACGCTTTTTGAAAAAAATATGTGTAAAAATTATGAATATTTTCAAAAAACCCTTTCTTTTT
>CAZIQE010000219.1:0-1806 GCA_964541385.1 uncultured Eubacteriales bacterium
TCCAGAAAACCGCATCCGGAATCGATTTTTGCGGTTCCGGTGCCGTCTAAATTCAGGGTCAGGGTGATTTGGGTTTCCGCCGTATTGCGGGTGATGGTTGCAATTCTCATTTTTGCTCCTCCAGTATTTGGGTGATGGCGGCCAGCAGGGCGTCCATCTGTTCTTTGGTGCCAACGGTGATGCGGATATAGTCCCGGATCAGGGGCTGATCAAAATGCCGAACCAGAATCCCCCGCTTTTTCAAGGTGCGGTAAAGCTCCCCGCCCTTTAATGCGGGATGGCAGGCAAAGAGAAAATTGGCAGAAGAATCGGTGAGGCGGAAGCCCCGTTTTTTCAGTTCTTCGGCGGTATATTGCCGCACTTTTATGATCTCTGCGCAATTTTTTCGGGTAACATCCTCATATTCCAGGGTGGCAAGTCCCGCCGCCATCGTCATCCGATTGATATTATAAGGATTGGTAGAATATTTCGCGGTGTTCAGATCCCGGATCAGATCCTTGCAGGCGATCCCGAACCCGAGCCGTGCTCCCGCCATAGAGCGGGATTTGGAAAAGGTCTGGGTCACCAACAGGTTCTCGTATTTTTTAATGAGTGGCACGGCACTCTCGGCACCGAAATCCACGTAGGCTTCGTCGATAACGACCACCTGATCCCGGTTATTTTGCAGGATCGATTCGATCTCCTTTAAGGAAAGGGCAATGCCGGTGGGGGCATTGGGATTGGCGATAAACACCGTTTTGCCGGCATGGAAATAATCCCGGATATCGAGGGTGAAATCCGCTTTCAACGGAATTTCCGTATAGGAAACGCCGTTAAACTCCGCAAATACCTTATAAAATCCGTAGGTGATATCGGGGAAAACGGCGGGGGTCTCGGCATCGCAGTATGCCATAAAGGCAAAGTTCAGGATATCGTCTGATCCGTTGGTCAGAAGAATTTCATCGGGCTCCACCCGATACCGCCGTGCCAGCGCCCGAACCAGTTCCCCACATTCCGGATCCGGATAGAGTTGCAGGCGGGCGGCTTCGGCGGCCGCCGCCTCCGAAACAGCCGGATGGGGCGGGAAGGGGGATTCGTTGGTGTTCAGTTTGATATATTGTTGGTCTTTGGGCTGTTCGCCGGGGGTATAGGGGGTCAGATGCCGGAATTTCGGGCTGAAAAAACGGCTCATTTGCGATCCCTCCCTCGGATCGTGGCACTTTTGGCATGGGCGGTGAGCCCCTCTTTGGTTGCAAAATAGCCCACATCCTCCGCCACCTTTGCCAAAGCATCGGCGGTATAATAGGTAAATTGCGTCTTTTTCACAAAATCATCCACCGAAAGGGGGCTGGAGAATTTTGCGGTGCCGCCGGTGGGCAGGGTATGGTTGGGGCCGGCAAAATAATCGCCTAAAGCCTCGGGGCAATGCCTGCCCATAAAGATAGAGCCGGCATGGCGGATGCTGTCCAGATAATCAAAGGGCTGATCCACGCAAAGCTCCAGATGCTCCGGTGCGATCTCGTTGGCGATGGTGATCGCCGATTTCAAATCCTCCGCCACGATGATCTTTCCGTTTTTATCAATAGACGCCCGGGCGATCTCGCTTCGCTCCAGAAGCGGGATTTGCCGTTCCAATTCCGCCTGAACCGCCTGCGCCAATTCCAAAGAGTCCGTTACTAAAACGGCACTTGCCATTTTATCGTGTTCCGCCTGAGAGAGCAGATCGGCGGCGCAGTATGCGGGGTTGGTGGCGGCGTCTGCCACGATGAGGATTTCGCTGGGGCCTGCGATCATATCGATGGAAACCACGCCGAAAACCTGCTTTTT